>NZ_JBSFNQ010000097.1:0-24710 GCF_053981115.1 Streptomyces sp. NPDC003691
CGGACAGTTCCACGGCGGCCGTGCGCGCGTCCGCGTGGCGGACCGTATTCGTCAGGGCCTCCTGCACCACCCGGTACACCGTCGACCCGGTCGCCGTACTGGAGCACGCGGAACGGCAGCCGGGCGCGGACTCCCACCGCGACCTGGGTCCGTCCCTCGTAACTCGACCCGTACTTGGTGTCCTTGAACGTCCGGTACCCGGTGAGGTTCACACCCGGCAGGGGCTGTCCCGGCCGGCCCGGGTAGACGACGGCGCCGGTGTGGATGTTGTAGCTGGGCGCGTTGACGAAGATCTGCAGGACGGCGCCGCCGGTGACGGGGATCCGCTGGCCGGTGCCGTCCTGGTAGAAGGCGCTGACATAGCCGACGTCATACCCGGCCCCCGCGGCACCCGGAATGTCGAAGACCACGCGGTCGTAGCAGTCGTGCTGCCCGGTGCGGATGTTCGTCAGCGGCTCGGAGACCATCTCGGCCGATGTCTCGGTGCCACTGCCCCACGGCGTGGAGCAGACGGCCGCCGCGGCCGTGACGGAGTGGTCCACCTGGCCGCACGAGGCCCAGGCGGCCCCGGCCGACCCCACGAGGGTGACACCGGCCAGCGCCAGGGCGGTGGCGGCCTTTCCGACGGTTCTCATGACATGCCTCCAGGGAGGTGCGGCCGGCGGTCGGCGGACGCGCCGGCGGACACACGGTCCGGACGGACCGCGGAAGCGGGACGGTGAGGCGGGAACCCGGCGGCCCGATCACGACCCCTCCCGCACCCGGGTGGTTCCGACCCGTTTCCCCCGGGGACGACACCGGGGGCCCGCCCGGTTCTGGCCCGCGCCGAACAGTGTCCGGAGGCGCCCCGGGCGCCCCACCGGCCCCTCGGAACCCGGTGGACGGGCCTCGCGCGGGGCCGCGGGAGCGGCCCCTCAGGGCAGCAGCTGCCGGACGAGCGCGTCCGTCGCCCAGCGCTCCCAGCGCTCCGGGCTCCAGCCCCGCCGGGCCACCAGCAGCTCGTACGTCTCCGGGCCGAGGACGGTCATGGCGATGTCCGCGGCCGCCTCCGTGTCGTACCCGTTCCGCAGGCCGCCCGTCTTCGCCGCCAGCGCCTCGGCGAACCGGGTCTGGACGGTGTGCCGCTGCGCGGTGTTCGTACGCCACAACTCGGCCAGTTCCGGATCGGCGGAGGCCGCCGTGCGGACGACCTCCAGCACCGGGGCCGCCCGCTCCAGGATGCGCCGGGCGCCCGCCGCCTGAAGGGCCAGCTGGGCCGCGGGATCCGGCTCGGCGAGGACATCGTTGGCCCAGGACCGGTCGAGGGTGGCCACCGGGTCGGTGTCACCCGCTATGGCGACGTCCAGGACCTCTTTCAGCAGCGCGCGCTTGGTGCCGAAGGTGAAGTACACCGTCTGCACCCCGACTTCCGCGGTCTTCGCGATGTCCTCGACCGTGGTCCGGGCCCAGCCGCGCTCGGTGAGCAGACGGAAGGCGGCGTCGAGCATCCGCCGCCGGGTTCGGAGGGCCTTCTCGGCACGGGTCATGGGCACGGTTCCGGCCTCCCGGAGTTTGACTGTAGTGACACTACAGTGTATTTCACTGGAGTATGACTACAGTGAAACTGCGGGGGCGGGTCCGCCCGGACGCGTCCCCGGCCCGGGTGCCCTCGGCACTGCCGTACCGGCGGCACCGGACACGTGGTTCGCCGCCCGCCCGCCCCGCGGGCCGGACCGGGACCGGCGCGCCCCGGTGGACCTGCGACGCTCTTTCGCCGTGCCCGGTACGCCCCGTATCCGGCGACGACGGGGCGGCACCACGGGCCCGTCACCCCGCGGACCGCCCGCACGGTGCCCGCCGGCGCCGTCGCCCCGGGCGTCCACCGCGCCACGGAGGCCCCGGCCCCCGCCCGGCTGCCGGAGGGCGGAGCCGTCCGGACCCGGAATCAGACCGCTGCCGCCCTACGGGAGGAACCGTCCGATGAGGAACAACGCCTGGCACGGAGGCGACTACACCGCGGCCGGCGACGCCTGGGCCCATGCCGCCGACGATGTCACCGCGACGGCCCTGGCCGCCCTGGGACCCGCGCCGGCCGCGCCCCGGGTCCTCGACGTGGGCACCGGCTCGGGCCCCGCCGCCCTCGCCGCCGCCCGGGTCGGCGCCCATACGGTCGGCGTCGACCTGGAACCGGGGCTGCTGCGCACGGCGGCCGGGCGGGCCGCCGCACTCGGCCCCTTCCCGGGCACGGTCCGGTTCACCGCCGGGGACGCCCTGGCGCTGCCCTTCCGGCCGGGCGCCTTCGACCTCGTCCTCTCCACCTTCGGCGTGATGTTCGCCCCCGAACCGGCGCGCGCCGCCGCCGAACTGGTCCGGGTCACCCGCAACGGCGGGCTGATCGCGCTCGCCTCCTGGACCCCCGGCGGGGTCATGGGCCGGATCGCCCCCACCGTACGGCGCCATCTGCACACCGAACCGGACGGCACCCCCTCGCCCACGGACTGGGGCGACCCGGTCAGGGTCCGCCGCTGGTTCGCCGGACTCCCCGTCACCGTCGACACCCGGGTGGAACACGTCCGCGTGCGCTACCCGTCGCTGTCCCACGCGGTCTCCGTGTTCGAGAACAAGCCCGGCCCCCTGCGCCGCCACCGCGCCGACCTGGAGGCCGCCCGTCGCTGGCAGCACGCCCGTGCGGACCTCGCCGCCCTCTTCGCCCTCCACAACCGCTCCGCGGCCGGGGACCTGGTCTTCGACGCCCCCTATCTGCTGCTGCTGGCCCGGGTGGCGGCGTCCCCCGGGACCGGTGTCCCGGTCCCGGCCGTCAGCGGCCGGGCGGCCGCAGCGGACCGCCCAGTTTCACCGGCACCCCCGGCGACCAGAGCACACTGACCGGCGCCTCCGTCGGCGCGGGCAGCCCGGCGGCGGCGACGAGGTTCTCCTCGTAGTCGAGGAGTTCCGCGCGGAACAGCGGCCAGCGGGGATGGTCGTTGGGCAGATAGGACGCCGAGCCGAAGAACGTGTTGTGCATGCCCCACCGCGCGGTCAGGAAGTGCTCCAGCTCCGTGGGCTCCGCCACCCGCTCGCCCCGGCGCACCGTGAGCCGGCAGCCCGCGCCCCGCGGCCCCGGCCAGCGGCGGGAACTCGTGTACGTCACGGTGTCGCCCGCGGTCCGCACCCGCATCCCGGACCAGAGGTAGGGGAGCCGGAACCCGGCCCGCCCGATGAGTACCGGCAGCAGCCGGGAGGCGTCCATGGAGCGGAAGACGACCCCGCGCCGCCCGCTGCCGTCTACGGAGTACAGACGGACGTTGGTCTCCGGGAAGGACCCCAGATAGGGCACCCCGGGCAGCCCCAGCCAGCCCACGCGGTGCATCCGGAAGGCCACGAGCCCGACATGGGCGACCCCGTCGTGCGTATCGGGGACCGTGCCCCCGGGCAGGAGCGGCGCCACGGCCTCCGGCGGCACCGCCCAGTGCACGAAGCACAGGTCCAGCCAGTACTGGGTGAGCAGCGGGGCCGATATCGCGTACGGGGCGTCGGGTGTGACGGGCGCTGGTTCGGGCACGGCGCCAGGATGGCAGACCCCGGTTCCGGCACCCGCCCCCGGGGCCCGCCGCCCGCCACGGCCCGGCGGCCCGGCAGCGCCTGCCGCCCATGCCGTACGGGCGCGCCGCCCCGGCGGAACGTTCCCGGGACGGCCGGGACTTGAGGAGCGGTCCGGCCGGTGCGCCGAGTGACGGGCGGCCGCCCCGGACGTCGGATCACGCCCGCGGGACGGTCACCCCTCCGCGAGGGGACGTACGCGAGCGCCTGTGCCGACCTGCGGCGCGCGGGAGCCCCGCCGCATGACGGGGCCGTCCTGGACGTCGGACCGCGGCCCGGGACGGTCCCCCTCCACCCGGATACGACGGTCCGTCCGGATACGACGGTCACCCCTCCGCGCGGATCCGGAGGACGTATGCCGCGGTCAGCGCGGTGCCGCGGTCCTCGTCCCCCGCCAGACCGGCCAGGACGCGCGCGGCAGTTCCGCCGGGTACGTCCGCGAGCGCCTGCGCCAGCCTGCGGCGCGCGGGCGCCTCGCAGGAGCCCGCGGCAAGACGGCCGGCGAATCCGGCGGCGATCCGCTCCGCCGTCGCGGGATCGCCCGCCAGCGCGCCGAGAGCGTCGGCCGCGTCGGTGTCGTTGACCCCGTCGGCGACCATGCCGATGAGCGCGGGGACCACCTCGGCCGCTCCGCGTGCGCCGAGCGCCAGGGCCGCCCGGGCCCGGACCACGGTGTCGGCATGTGCCAGGGCGTCGCGCAGCAGAGCGGTCGCCTCGTCGCCCGGGACGTCCGCGAGCGCCCGTACGGCGCGTTCCCGGACCTCTGCCCGTGCCGAGCCGACCCCCCGTGCCAGCAGTGCCGTGGCGTCGCCGCCGGAATGGGCCAGGGCCCACCGCAGCGCCCCCGCCACGACCGGGTCGGATTCGCCGAGCACCGCCTCCGCCAGCGCCTCCACCGGGACCTCTTCGGCGGCTGACAGGGCCGCCTGCTGGCGCCGCCCGGCGCTCTCCGACCCCAGGCCCCGGAGCAGGGCGACGAGCCGGAGGGCCTCCTCCCAGCCCGCGGGCTCCGCGGCCCCGATCATCCGCAGCCTGCCGAGGAGTTCCGTCTCCTGCGCGATGCGCTCCCGGGTCCGGTGTTCGAGCTCCGTCACGAGTGCCGAGGGTTCGAAGCCCGGGTCGTCCAGCGCCCGCCCCGCCTCGCGCAGCGACAGCCCGAGCGAACGCAGGCTCTCGATGTGGAAGATCCGCCGGATGTCCTCGGCGGAGTACACCCGGTATCCGCCCCCGGTCCGGTCCGACGGCCGGACCAGCCCCAGCGACTCGTAGTGGCGCAGCATCCGGACACTCACCCCGGACCGCCGCGCCACCTCACCGATCAGCACCGCCGCCCCGCCCTTCCTGTCCGTCCGGCCCCAGGGCCACCACCCGCTTCGCCTCCTCGACGGCGAAGGCGAACCCGGCCTCCGGGTCGCGCATCAGCCGCTCGGTGGCGATCGCATGCTCCCGCACCCCGTCCTCGGTGTTCCGCGCCACCCCGTGCAGTACGGGCACGGCCGCCTCACCGAGCGCGATGAGCGCCCGGCTCAGGCTCAGCCGCACCGTATGCCCGCCGCGGCCGAGCTGTGTCGCCAGCACCGCGGCCAGCGCGGGTTCCTCGCCCTCCGGAACGAGGATCGCGGCGGCCCGCCAGGCGCTCCGCGCCACCTCGTCGTCGCCGTCGGTCAGATGCGTCTCGCCGATGGCCGGCCAGGCCCGCGGGTCCCCGATCTTCGACAGGGTATGGAGCGCCTGACTCCGTGCCTGCGCCGGCTCCGCGTCCAGCTCGCCGACGAGCAGCGGAACCGTCACCGACGCCGGATGGCGGGTCAGTGCCCAGGTCAGCGCCTCGCGTACCGAGAAGTCGGGTTCCGTCGCACACCGTCCGACGAGCTGTTCGACGAACCGTACGTCGGGATTCGTGCCGACCGCCATGACCGTCCGCAGCCGTACCGACGGGTTGTCGTGCTCCAGCCCCCGCAGCATACGGGCCGTGTTCTCTTCCGTCAGGGTCACCGGGACCACCTCCTGGCTCCCAGGAAAGACCCTGCCATCGTGTCAGGGTCAACCGGGAGCCCCGGCCCCGGTCACGGCGGCAGCCGCGGCCCCGGGGCGGCCCGCCGGCCGGATACCGCCGGACCGTCCCGGGGTCAGGCGCCGGCGGTCGCCGGGTCGCCCGCCCCGAGGTAGAGCGCCCCGGCCGGCGACTGCTCCCCGGCGAGGTGCGCGCGGATGGCCGACAGGTACTCGTCCCGCCCGACGCGTCCGTCGTGGTCGGTGTCGAGGGCGTCGAAGGCGGCCCCGGCGCTCACGGCGGAACTGCCCAGTGCGGTACGGAGCACGACGAACTCCGCCCGGCTCACCGCGCCGTCGCCGTCCCCGTCGGCCAGGTCGAACAGCGCGCCCAGTGCCGCGGAACAGGTCCCGTCGAACACGTCGACCCCGGCCCATGCCACGTACTCGTCCCGTGTGATCAGGCCGTCGCCGTCCGCGTCCATCAGCGACCAGGCCCGCTCGCCGGTCTCCCGGGCGAGCGCTACCAGCGGATCCGTCTCACGGCGCCCCGTCGCCGCGGTCACCCGGTCGATCCTGGTGAAGTAGTCGTCCCGGGAGATCACTCCGTCCCGGTCCGTGTCGAGGACGGCGAAGACCATTTCCTTCGCGCGGTTCTCCTGCACAAGACACCCTTCCGTCCGCCGTACCCGTTCCCTCGCTCTCTACCCCCGCCCGGCGGCGGCCGATACTGGCCGTTCGGGTGGTTCCGGGCCGCCCGCATCCCGGCTCCCCTCCCGGGCCGGCCGGGGCCGCCGCGTCCAGGAGAGATCGCGCGGCCGCGTGGAACTCCACGTACTCGACGGTCGCGCCACCGGGGTGCCGCACCGTCAGATTGCGCCCGGTGGGCACGTCATGAGGTCCGTCGACGACCGTTCCGCCGTGCTCCCCGACGATCCGCAGGACCGGGCCGAGGGAATCGACGATCACGGTGGCGTGGGTACCGCGGTACGGGGCGAGGTCCTGCTCCGTACCGGCCAGCAGTAAGTACCCCCCGACGGCGGCGAGTTCCAGGCCGCTGTAGGCGAACCGGAGCCGCGGCCGCTCCCCGGTGAGTTCCTCGAAGGTGGGCAGCGCCGTATCGAGGTCGTCGACGTAGACACGGGCGAGGGTGGCGAGCACGGACACAGTCGTCTCCCAGATCATTTCGACTTTATCGAAATATCGAAGTGATCGGCATACTAGCCCGGACGCCCGGGTCAGGACAGGGAGAACCGATGGAGCACCCCGACCGCACCGATGCCGGACTGGCCGCCGTACTGCACGCTTTGGGCGATCCCGTACGGCTCGACCTGGTCCGCCGGATGGCCGGCCAGGGGGAGTGCGCCTGCAGCCCCGACGGCCTGGACGTGCCCCGGTCGACCCTCTCCAACCACTGGCGGATCCTGCGCGAGGCGGGTGTCACCCGGACCCGCCGGGACGGAAAAGCCCGGCTGATGACCCTGCGCCGCACCGATCTCGATACCCGCTTCCCGGGCCTCCTCGCGGCCGTACTCGCCGAGAACGGCCGCTGAGCCCCGGCTCCCGGCTCCCGGCGGCGGCGTCCTTGCCGCGCCGCGGTCCCTACCCGGCCCGCTCGGCCCGGAAGGCGCGCCGGTAGGCCGCCGGTGTGGTCCGTACCGCCTCGTGGAAACGCCGGCGCAGATTGACCGCCGAGGACAGCCCGACCCGCCGCGCTATCGTCTCCACCGGCAGATCCGTTTCCTCCAGCAGTGCCCGGGTCGCGGCGATCCGCCGGTCCATCAGCCACCGCCCCGGACTGATGCCGAGCTGCTCCGTGAAGCGCCGGGTCAGGGTGCGGGGCGAGACCTGCGAGCGGATCGCCATCTCGGCGACGCTCACCGGCCGGTCCAGCCGACCGGCCACCCACTCCAGCAGCGGGGCCAGCGAATCCGCTACCGGCCCCGAGGTGGGCAGCTCCGCGTACTGCAGCTGGCAGCCCTCGCGGTGCGGCGGCATCACCATCTGCCGCGCGATCCGCATCGCGTACGCGGCCCCGTGATCGGAGCGCACCAGGTGCAGGCAGACGTCCACACCGGCCGCCGACCCGGCACTGGTCGCGACATCGCCGTGATCCACGTAGAGCACCGCGGAATCGACCTGCACCCGCGGAAACCTGACGGCCAGCTCGGCGGCCCGGGCCCAGTGCGTGGCGGCCCGGCGCCCGTCCAGCAGCCCGGCCGCGGCCAGCACGAAGGCACCCGCACAGATACCGACGACCCTGGCGCCCCGCCGGTGCGCCGCGCGGACCGCCTCGACCACCGCCCGCGGCACCTCGCCGCCGGACTCCTGGTGCCAGCCGGGCACCAGCACGGTGTCCGCCCGCTCCAGCGCCTCCAGGCCCGCCGTGACGAGCATGTCGTAACCGGCCCCGGTGCGCACTGGCCCCGGACGCTCGGTGCAGACCTCGAACGCGTAACGGGCGGGAACCGCCGGGCCGTGATCGGCGAACACCTCGGCCGCGCAGGCCAGCGCGAAGGACGGCTGCGGAGGCTGCAGCAGGGCCACGACCCGGTGAAGTCCGGGCAGTTCCGGCGGCGAACCAAGCGTCATGGCCCGAAAGTACCTCATCATGTCGTTCAGGACACTGGGTTCACCGGCCCGCGCGGTCCAGCATCGGCTCTGTGACCACCGCACAGACACAGAACCCCCGCACCACCGGTCCCGGCCGTCCGCCGGAATCCGGCCCGCCGGCCCGTCCCGCCTTGTGGAACCGGCGCTTCACCTTCTATTTCATCGCCCGTGCCGTCTCCCTCTTCGGCGACGCGATGATGCCCGTGGCCACCGCCCTCGCGGTCGGCGCACTCTACGGGGTCTCCGGCGTCGGCCTCGTCCTCGGCGTCTGGACCGGGACCTTCGTTCTCCTCGTCCTCTTCGGCGGGGTGTTCGCGGACCGCTTCGGCGCCCGCCGCATGATGATCGGCGCGGACCTCGTCCGGGTTGTCACCCAAGGCGTCCTGGCCGCGGCCTTCTTCACCGGAGCGCCGCCGTTCTGGCTGCTGGTGACCATGGCGGCGCTGGCCGGCGCGGCCGTCGCCATGTTCCTGCCCGGAGTCAACGGGATGGTCCCGCTCGTCGCCCGCGAACCCCAGCGCGCCAATGCCGTGCTCAAGGTCGCGGATGCCGTGGCCCACCTCCTCGGCCCGGCCGCCGCGGGCCTTCTGATCACCTTCACCAGCGCCGGTATCGTCTACGCGGTCGACGCCGGCACCTTCCTGATCAGCGCCCTGTTCCTGGCCCTCGTCCGCGTCGCCCCCACCCGCTCCGGCACCCCGGCGTGCGGCGGAACCCTCCGCCGCGAACTGCGCCAGGGCTGGCGGGAGTTCCGCGCCCGTACCTGGATGTGGTCGGTCATCCTGGTCTGGATGGGCTACGGCATTCTGGTCTTCGGACCCCTGGTACCCTTCGGCTCCGCCCTGATCGGCGCCCGGCTCGGCCCGAACGCCTACGGCCTCGCGGTCTCCTTCCTCGGCGCCGGCACCGTACTCGGCGGTCTGCTCGCACTCCGCCTGCGCCCCGCCCGGCCACTGGCCGCGGGCGCCGTGGCCATGCTCCTGTACACCGCCCTGCCGCTCTCCGTGGCACTGGGCGCCGGACTCCCGCTGCTGCTGGCCGGCCACGCACTCGGCGGCGCCGCCCTCGCTTTCTGGTCGGTGATGTGGGCGACCAGCGTGCAGACCCACACCCCGCCCGAAGTGCTCAACCGGGTCACCGCCTACGAACTGGCCGGCTCGGTCTCCGGGATCGCCCTCGGCCAGATCCTGGCCGGCCCGGCCACCGCCGCGGCCGCCCCGGACCGGCTGCTGCTGGTCTCGGCGGGCGTCTGCCTGGCCGGCTGCGCCGCACTGCTCGCGACACCCGCCGTCCGCGGTCTGGGACGGGCCTCCCGCACGTACGGCGCCGGGGCCGCGCCGGAGGCTTCGGACCGGAAGGCAGACCCGGACGCTCCGGACCGCGAGCCGTGTGCCCCGGACGGGGAGCCGGGTGCACCCGCCCGTATCTGACGGACGCGCCCGCGCTCCCGGGCCCGGGAGCGCGGGCCGTGGAATCCGCGCATGCCCGACGACGGGACCCCACCCCCGTGAACCGGGGGACGGGCTCCCGGCGCGGTCAGCCGCCCAGCGCCCGGAGTTCGGCATTGGCGCGCTCGGTCACCAGAGCCAGGACGCGCCCCGCGGCGGCCAGGTCCCCGGCGGGGATCCCGCCCCAGATACGGGCGCTGTACGGGGCGACCTCGGCGCCCGCGGCGGCGAGCAGCTCACGGCCCTTGTCGGTCGGGACGGCGTGCGGGCCGTCCGCGGCGAGCAGCCGCCGGGCCAGGAGTTCGCCGACGGCGGCGCGTACGTCCGCCGGACCGGCCTTGAGGAAGCCCTGTACCCGGGTCACGAGAGAGTCCACGGCCGTGGACTCGCCCGCGGCTTCGGCGGTGACCGCGGTACGCAGGACCATCTGCTGCAGAAACGTCATTCCGTGCCGGGCCAGGACCTGTTCCAGGACTCCGCGGGCGGCGTAGTGGGCGAGCCCGAGGACACGGGCGTCGGCGGCGGGTGCGGTGGTGGTCATGGAGTGCTCCCTCGAATGCTCTCGTGGTGCGGTACGGGGGGAGTGAGCGGTACGCCGAGCAGCGCCGTCAGCTCACCGGCGAACACCTCGGTCCGCGGCGAGCCGGGACCGCCCAGCGGCTCCAGCAACTGCCCGAGCAGCTCCTGGACCACGGCGACGGCCCGCCGTGTCACGTCCCGCCCCTGCTCGGTGAGCGCGAGCTGTACGGCCCGCGGATCGCGCGGATCGCGGGCGCGCTCCACCAGCCCGGCCGCCTCCAGTGAACGGGCCAGCTTGGAGACGTACAGCGCTTCCAGCCCGGTGTGATCGGCGAGCCGCCGCTGACTGGGCCGCTCCCCGGCCCGCTGCATCCCGTACAGGGAGGCGACGACCGCGTACTGAGCGTGCGTCAGCCCCAGCGGCGCCACCGCACGGTCGACCGCGGTACGCCACTTGTTGGCCAGCCGCCAGACCAGGAAGCCGGGCGTGGGGCCCGGAGAAGCGTTGCTCATGCCGAATAGCGTACATGGCGACTATAGCCATGGCTACTAAATTCGCTGCGGGGGCGTGTGCCGGAGGTGCGGTGCCACCGCCGGTAACTGCCGCGGCCGCGCAGCGCCGAAGCGGCGGTACGGGCGAAGGCGCGGGCCGGGCGAACGGCCGCCCCGCGGCCGGGTCATGCCGGACCGCCCGCCCGGCGGCACCCCGGCAAGCAGGCCGGGAATCAGTTCCAGTTGAAAGTGCGGGCCGCGAAGGCGGCGCTCGGTCGCGGGAGCCGCGGCTCCTCCCCGGTCTCCCGCGGCTCCGCGGCCGCGAACAGCCCCCCGCCCGCGCTCCGGGGTGCCCCGTGACACCGGCCGGAGCGGACTCCCTCCGCTCCGGCGGCCCGTCACCCGCCGGCCGCGGTCCCCGCTCCGGCGGACCGGATGAACTCCCCGATCAGGTCGGCGACGAGGTCCGGCTGATCCCGCATCACCCAGGTCCGGCTGCCGGGTACGGCCTCCAGCCGGGCCCCGGGGATCAGGGCGGCCAGGCGCCGGGCGTGCTCGAAGGGGAAGTGGCGGTCCTCCGGCGCGAACGCGACGAGCGCGGGCCCGTCGAAGGCGGCCAGCCGCTCCGCGGCCCCGAGCAGGGCCGCGGGCCGGAGCCCGCGGGTGACCTTCGCGCAGTCGCGGCGGACACCGGAGTCCGCGAAGTAGGCACCGACCCAGTCGTCGATGAGATCGTGCGGCAGCCCGCCCTTGGTCAGCAGGCCGTACGCGTTCGGCAGCCGGCGAAGGGGCCGCAGCCGCAGCGCCCGGAAGGCCGTGGTCAGCCCGCCGGGCACCCGCGCGGCGGGCACCAGCGCCCGGAACCAGGGCGAGGGGCAGTTGTCGAAGCACTCGCCGCCGGTCAGCACCAGACGGCCCACCGAGCCGGGGTGGTCCGCCGCGACCAGCTGGGCGACGGCGGTCCCGAGGTCGTTGCCGACCAGGGTCACCCCGTGAAGGCCCAGCCGGTCGATCAGTTCGGCGACCAGCCGGGCGAGGCCCGGCAGGGTGAGATCCGCGTCCGGCTCCATGGGGGTGCGATGGCAGCCCAGTGGCAGATCGGGAGTGATGCACCGGAACCGGGAGGCGAGCCGGTCGGTGACCGGCTCCCAGATCCTCCCGTCCATGAGGTAGCCGTGCAGCAGAAGGACGGGTTCGCCTTCGCCGGATTCGCGGTAGTGGACGGTTCCCTGGGCAAGAGCGGTCTGCGGCACGGCGGGCTCCCTCGGGCCAATTTACATACAGCCTGTACGTAAGTAGAATGCATACAGGCTGTACGGAATTCAAGGGGGCCGGATGAGCGACACCGCCAACACCACCAAGCACGCCCGGCGTTCACAGGCCACCCGGGCCGCACTGGTGACCGCCGCCCGCCGTCTGTTCGCCGAGCACGGCTACGCGGGCGTCGGCACCGAGGAGATCGTCCGCGCCGCGGGTGTCACCAGGGGAGCGCTCTACCACCAGTTCCGGGACAAGACCGACCTGTTCGACGCCGTGGTCCAGGCCGTCGAAGCCGAGGTCACCCACCGCATCGCGACCCACGCCATGGCGGATGCCCCCGACCCGGTCGGGGCGCTGAGAGCAGGAGCCCGCGCCTTCCTCGACGCCTTCGCCGAACCGGATGTGGAACGCATCCTGCTCCTGGACGCCCCCGGCGTCCTGGGCTGGCCGCGCTGGCGCGAGATCGGCCAGGAACACGGCCTCGGCCTGATCACGGCCACTCTGGAACGGGCTGCCGAAACCGGCGCCCTCGACGCCCGGCCCGCCGCGCCCCTGGCCCATCTCCTCCTCGGTGCCCTCGATGAAGCGGCCCTCAAAGTCGCCCACTCCGAGGACCCGGCGGCCACCCGCGCGGAGATGACCGCCGCCCTGGACCGCCTCCTCGAAGGACTCCTCACCGGCCACTGAGACCCCGGGCCGCAGACGGTGAACAAGCGGCGAAGGACACCGGTGCCCCGGGCTCCCGGGCCCTCTTGCCACCGCCCTTCGCCGCGGAATCCGGCCCCGCGCGCCCCCACCTCCCATGCCCGGCACGGTGCCCCCGGGCCGCGGCTCCCGCGGCACAGCCTCCGGTCGCCGTCCCCGCCGGCCCGGCACCGGCCGTACCACCGGTCACGGGAGTCGTCCCGCACCACCGGACGAACACTCCGGCCACGGGGGAGGGCAACGGGGCAACGGGAATACGCACTTCCCGTTGCCCCGCGCCCCGTCTGCCGCCATGCTCGGGCCCGCCACCGGGGCAACGGCCCCGGAAGCGCCCGACGAAAGACCCGAGACACCAGAGGAGTGCGCTTCGTCATGCCCTTGACCAGAAAGCTCTCCACCATCGGTGCGGCGGTGGCCCTGACGGGCACCGCGCTGCTGACCGCCCCGGCCGCCGAGGCCGGTACCGCGACCCCGCCGTCGGTCCGGGCGGCCGCCGCGGCCTCCGGATGGGTCCCGATGGGAACGCATCCGTCGTACAGCGCCTGTGTCGCCACCGGAAATCACTTGGTCGCCATCTGGCTGATCCCCGACTTCTACTGCGACCCCTACCCGCCGTACATGCTCCACGGCTGGAAGTAGCCCCGCACCGCCGCACGTTCGTCCCCGTCCGCCGCCTCCCGCGCCGCCGCCCTCCGGATCCGGGAACCCCCGTCCGCCGGCGCGGGAGCCGGCCCCGCTTCCTCTCGCTGCGTTTTCGGCCTTCCGGCAGGAGGACCGCCGTCCTTACCGTGTGCCGTCCACCCACGCGGAGATATCCGCCGCACCCCGGCGGACAGCATCCTCCGGGTCCCGGGCGAGCTTCCCGCAGACCGCAGCGAGGTCCGGCACAGGGCCCGGTCCCGCGAGCGCGTCATGCACCCCGGTCTCCAGCCAGTCGGCCCGGTTGTCGTCGGCTTCGGCGGCCGCGAGAGCGATGAGCCTGACGGCGGCCACCGTTCCCACCCGGGCCAGCGCCTCTGCGGTCCGCCGGGTCACCGCGGTGTCCTCGGCGTCCAGCAGCAGTTTCACCAGCGTTTCCGCAGCCTCGGGAACACCGGCGAAGGAAGCCAGCTCACACCCGGCACGAGCACGTCGCTGCCACGAAGGAGCCGACGCCCCGGCCAGGGCCGCCTCCGGAACACCCGTTATCTCCGCCATGACCTGACGGTCTCATGCCTCACGGAGAAGACCGAACCCGGGTGTAAGGCCGCCCGCACGCCTGCCCGAGTCCACGGAGGCCCCCAGGAGGCCCGGGACGCGCCCCGCGAACCGAGGCGCGCAACCCCGCCGTCCACCGCCCGGGGCGCTACGCTCGGCGGGCACCGACGACCGGGAGACCCTCGTGACCGATCCCGCCACCCCCGGCCCCCCGACCGGCCCCGACCGCCCGGACACCGTCCGCCTGCTCGGTCTGCGTCCCCACCCGGAGGGCGGCTGGTTCCGCGAGACCTGGCGCACCGGCCCCCGCACCCTGTTCCGGCCGCCCGGCTACGGCGGCACCCGGGCGGCGGCGAGCGGGATCTACTACTACCTGGCGCCCGGCGACGAATCCCGCTGGCACCGGGTCCGTTCGGACGAACTCTGGCTCTGGCACCGCGGCGGCCCGCTGACCCTCCGCCTCGGCGGCTCCGGCCCCGATCCCGCCGGGGAGACCACGGTCGTCCTGGGCCCCGGTATCGAGGAGGGCCAGCACCCTCAGTACCTGGTTCCCTCCGGCTGCTGGCAGGCCGCCCGTCCCCGGACGGGGCAGGAGGCCCTCGTCAGCTGCGTGGTCGCACCCGGCTTCGACTACGACGACTTCACCCTCGCCGAACCGTCCCCCGGCGCCCCCGCTCCCGGGCCGGACCGGCAGGGAGCGGGCTCCCCGCCCCCGCCCTGAAACGCGGAACACACGCCTTCCCCGGCGTCCGCCCCTCCCGGAGCCGGCCCCCCGGCAGCGGGCGGAGCGTCAGCCGAGTACGTGGGACCAGAAACGGGCCTTGTAGAACCGGGCACCACCGCGGACCGCGTCCGCCCGCCCGGAGAAGCCGACCGTGTCGCTCCACCACGTCGCCGCGGAGGGCGCGTCGACCCAGAACTCCGTCCCGTCGGGGAGCCGGCCGAACGACTTGGTGAAGTACCAGTCGTACAGCCGGACCGGCGCGGCGAAACTCCACCCCCCGGTACCGGCGTCGTACACCGGGCGGGTCCGCCACACGCCGTGGTCGGGATTGCCCGCGTCACCGCCCACCGTGTAGAAGATGTCGGCGGACGCGTAGTCGGGCTGCAGATCGTGACCCGTACCGGTGAAGGAGAGCGAAGCCACCTGTACGAGGCCGGTGATGACGCCGCCGGAATCCGTCACGAGACGGTACGCACGCAGCTCGGACCTGCCGATCGCGAGCAGCAGCTCGTTGGCGTCGTCCCAGAGCACGCCGTGTGCACCGGGGAAGCCGGTGCCGATGCTGTCGGCGTACGAGGTGGGAGGGAGCCCGCCGGGCGCGGCGGGCACGAAGACATTGATCCCGCCGCCCGCCTGGTACGAGGGACCCGTCACGCGGGCCCGGGAGGAGGCGGTGACGATCGCCCCGTGTCCGTCGATCCGCTCCACCGCGTGGGGGTTGCCCGGCACGACCGCGGTCCAGACGACCGCCTTGTCGCTCTCGCGGACCATGGCGGCCCGCCCGCCCGTGCCCGGCGTCCCGCCCGCGCAGCACACCAGGACGTCGTCCCAGGCGGCGGTGAGCCGGCGCCTGGCATCGGTCAGATACTTCCAGCTCTCCGAGGCCGGCGCGCTCCAGGACCAGCCCGGCGGCCCGTTCCAGTCGGCCGTACCGTTGCCGAACCGCTGGATCTGGTTCGCGGCCTGCTCCACGACCACGACCAGATAGTTCGTCGCGGCGGCCGCCGGCCGCACCGCGGCCACCCCGCCCGCGACCGGAATCCCGCCCCACACCGCCGCCTTGAGCAGTGTTCTCCGCTGCATCCCCGCCCCTCCCGCCTCACCCCGACCGAAGTGATCACCGTCTCATACGACCGTCCGGCCCCGGACGCCGCGGAGCCCGCGGAACACCCCGCCCGTCCCGACGACCGGACGATGCACGTGGACGGCGGGCGCAACCGGGACGCACCTTCCGGCACTTCCGCGGACGACGCGGGGGGCGGCTCCGGCGGATGCGGTCGGGCGCCGTGTGCCGCCCCGTGCCCATAGGCGCGGTCCGGGCCTGCCGCCGGCGTCTGCACCCGAGGGGTACGGCCGCCGTAGCCTGGATCACCGGGCCCGGCCCGCGGCGGCGGAGCCTTCCGTCCGCACGGCACGAGCCCACCCCCAGCGTCCACTTCCCGGGGAGAGCCCATGTTCTCGTTACGCGCCTGCGCCGCGCCCCTGGCCGCGGTCCTCCTCCTCGCCGGTGCCGGTGTCTCGTCCGGAGCGCCCGCCTCCGCACCGCCCGCCGGCCGCTTCCACGACGGCAGCTTCGAATACCCCAGGGCCCCCGCCGGCCTGTTCACCCCGTACTTCCCGGGGCAGGACATCGGCCCGTGGGCCGTCGCCTCCGGCGCGGTCGACCTGATCGGCGCCGGCACCTGGCAGGCCGCCGAGGGCGACCAGTCCGTCGACCTCAACGGCACCGGGGCCGTCGGCCAGACCTTCACCACGGTCCCCGGCACCGCCTACACCGTCACCTACGCCCTGGCCGGCAACCCCACCGACGCCGACCCCGCCGTGAAGACGGGCACCGTCCTCGTCGACGGCCAGGAACTCCAGCGCTTCTCCTTCGACGTCACCGGCAAGACCTACACCGCCATGGGATATGTGACCCGGCGGCTCGAATTCGTCGCCCGCGCCGCCACCACGACCCTCACCTTCGCCTCCACCACCGGCCCGGCCGCGCCCAACGGCCCCGTCGTCGACGACGTCTGCGTGGAACCCCGGTCCTCGTCCTGCCCGTCCTGCACGGCGGGCTGAGACCCGGCGGCCCGGGTCTCCGCACCGGCCCACCCGGAGCACAAAGCCGACCGGACGGGATTCCCGGGCCCGCCGCCCCCGCGACCACCGCACCGCCGCCCCCATGACACCCGTCGCGGCAACCCCCCGCCGCCGGCGCCCTGTTGTGTGAACACGTTGTTGCAGCCCGCCCCGCCCCCGGCCGCCCTCCCGCCGAACCCTCCTCCCGCGCGCTCACCGGCCTCGCCGCGACCGTGGGAGTGGTCGGCGGGATCTACGGCATTGGCGGCGGCTCACTTCTGGGGCCCGGCCTCGTCGGCCGGGGAGTGCCCGTGGCCCGGGTCGCTCCGGCCGCCCTCGCCGCCACTTTCGCGACCTCCGTCGTCGGCGCCACCGCCTTCGCCCTGCTGTCCCTCACCGGCAACGGGGACATCGCCCCCGACTGGTACCTGGGCCTGGCCTGCGGCGTCGGCGGTCTGATCGGCGGCTACCGGGGAGCCCGTCTCCAGCCCCGTATGCCCGAGACCGCGCTACGGCTCCTCCTGGGCGTGCTCGCCGCCGCCGTCGGCGCCTTCTACGCCGCCCGGGCCCTGAACTGAGGCCCTGCACCGAAGCGGACCCCGGCGTACGGGCCGCACCGGGTACAACAGGGCACGATCCGCCGGGCCCGGTCTCCGGCATGCGCCTGCCCCAGGGGGCGGTCCGGCGTCTACGGTGTCGTCCGTGAGCGACGGGGTGCGTCCGGGTGCCCCCGGCCCCGCACTCCGGCCCGGCACCCCCGCGGCCCCGCGCACTCCGCCGGTCCGCCCGGCGGCCGGGC
Source organism: Streptomyces sp. NPDC003691 (assembly GCF_053981115.1). Taxonomy (NCBI): domain Bacteria; kingdom Bacillati; phylum Actinomycetota; class Actinomycetes; order Kitasatosporales; family Streptomycetaceae; genus Streptomyces; species Streptomyces sp. NPDC003691. The sequence goes on from NZ_JBSFNQ010000097.1 coordinate 17,393, forward strand.
GCCGGGCCCGCCCAGGCCGGGGCACCGGACGGACGGCCGGTAGAGCGTCCGCCGTAGGGAAGTTCATCCCGGCGGGCCCCGGGACCATGCCCGGGAAGGTGGCCGTACGTTCGATCCGCCGGGATGCTCGGAACCGGGGAACCGGCGCGGGACCGCGGCCGGGGACGCGGAGACCGCGAAGGGGAGCGACGGCCATGAAAGCGATCGTGCAGGACGCGTACGGCCCGGAGGACCTCCTGGCCCTGCGTGAGATCGACCGCCCCGTACCGGGCGGTGACGAAGTGCTCGTCGAGATGCGGGCCGCCGGTGTCGGACCCGAGGTGTGGCACCTGATGACGGGCAGGCCGTACGCGGCCCGGATCGCCCTCGGGCTGCGCAGGCCGGGGAACCCCGTCCGGGGCTGGGACGGGGCCGGACGGATCGTCGAGGTCGGGGCGAAGGTGACCGGTTTCAGCCCCGGTGACGAGGTGTTCGGCAGTTGCGAGGGGTCCTTCGCCGAGTACGCGCGGGCCAGGGCCGACCGGATCGCCCTCAAACCCGCCGGCCTCACCTTCGAACAGGCCGCCGCCCTCCCCGTGTCCGGAGTGACCGCCCTCCAGGCCTTCGGCGGCAGGGCCCGACCCCGGCCCGGCCACCGGGTCCTCGTCATCGGCGCGTCCGGCGGCGTGGGCACGTACGCCGTCCAGCTCGCCGCCGGGTACGGTGCCGAGGTTACCGGCGTCTGCGGCCCCGCCGCCGCGGACTTCGTCCGGTCCCTGGGAGCAGGCCATGTCATCGACTACACGCGCGAGGACATCACCGGCGGCCCGCACCGCTACGACGTCGTCGTCGACAACGCGGGACTGCGGCCGCTGTCCGTCCTCCGGCGGGCCCTCGCGCCGCGCGGCGCCCTCGTGATCGTCGGCGGTGAGGGCGGCAGCGCCTTCCTCGGCGGCATGAGCCGCGGGCTGCGGGCCGTCCTGCTCTCACCCTTCGTCCGGCAGAACCTCCGCAGCCTCGTCTCCCTCACCCGCCGCGAGGACCTCCTGACCCTGAAGGACCTCGCCGAGAACAACCGGATCACTCCGGTCGTCGACCGCACCTACCCCCTCGCCCGGGCCCCCGAGGCCATCCGCCATCTGAGGCAGGGCCACCCCCGGGGCAAGCTGGTCATCACCATCTGACCACCACCGCACCCCCGTTCCCCGCCCGCCCCGGTCACCCCACCGGGACCAGCGTCCGCCCGCGACTGCACCCCCGCGGCGAGGCACACCCCCCGCTCACACCACCGGCACGGCCGTCAGGACCCGCCCGCGTCCGGGGCCCGGCCGCCGTCACGGCCAGCCAGCCGGCATCCGAAGCAGTCGGGGTGCCCGTCGCGCGCGGCGGTGTCCCGGACGGTCAGCCGCCGCTGCTCGGGGCTGCGCCGCGGCAGGGGGGCCTTGCCCCAACCGGCCAGGTGCAGCCCCCAGGTGACCAGCGGGGCCGCCACCAGGACGACGAGCCCCAGCCAGATTCCCGGCCACCAGACGGCGATGCCCGCGCCGACGGCGCCCGACCCGGCCGTCGCCAGGGCGAATCCGGCCCAGCCAGCGACGGTGTGCCCCTCGTCGTAGTGTCCACTCACGAATCCGTCTCCTCGCATCCGCGGGCCTGACGATGACATGGCAAGTGAAGGATTCAGCTTATGCGCGAGGGGAAGACGCCGTCGATACGATCGCGGCCATGACAACGTTGGAACCGACCATCCTGGCGACATCCGGCGGACACCGGACCGGCGGACGGACCAGGGTGTCCTTCGACGCACTCGTGCACCATGCCGTCGAACTGTCCGGTGCGCACGGCCGGCGCCCCCGCATCCTCTATGCCGGCACCGCCATCGGCGACGCCGAGCACTTCACGGCCCGGATGACCGAGGCGGCGCGCGTCGCGGGCTTCGACCTCACGCCGCTGCACCTCTTCCCCATGCCCAATGTCGACGATATCGAGGGCACCGTCCTCGACCACGACGTGGTCTGGGTCATGGGCGGCTCGGTGGTCAATCTGCTCGCGGTGTGGCGAGCGCACGGCGTGGACCGCGTCATGCGCCGTGCCTGGCAGGCGGGTGTCGTGCTCAGTGGGGTGAGCGCCGGCTCCCTCTGCTGGTTCCGGGGCGGCGCGACCGACTCCTTCGGTCCCGCACTGCGCCCGGTCACCGACGCCCTCGGATTCCTGCCCTACGGCAACGGCGTGCACTACGACTCGGACGAAGGCCGGCGCCCGCTGATCCACCGGCTCGTCGCGGACGGCACTCTCCCGGCCGCCCACTGCACCGACGACGGCGTCGGCCTGGTGTACCGCGGAACGGAGTTGGTGGAGGCCGTGACGGAGATCCCCGGCAAGGGCGCCTACCTCGTCGGGAACGACGGGGGCCGGGCGGTCGAGGAGCGCATCGAACCCCGTGTACTGGGCCGCTGACGTCCGGGCGGGTTACCGGTTCCGCGGCTGCCGGAGAGCGCGCCGCCGTCCGCCCGGCGGCGCCCCGGGCGCGCGGCCGTCACCTCTCGGTGGCCACCGGTCCGATGCCCGCCGTCTCCGCGTTCCGCCGGGTCTTCGCCCAGCCGGTACGGCCCCGCAGGAGCCGGAGGCAGCCGCGGGCGCAGACGATGAACAGGTGGTACGCGTACAGCCAGAGCGCCAGGCCCCACAGCAGGCCCTTGAGCCGGGAGTGGTCCGGGGCGAAGTCGCGCCGGTACACCGGCCCCCACAGAAGGAACGGGACGATGGAGGCGACGGCGAGGGAGAGGGCGAGTGGCCAGGCGGCGAGCGCCGTGCGGTCGCCGACGGCGAGGGCGGCGGCCATCAGCACCGTCAGCAGCAGGGTCACCAGATGGGCGATCGGCTGGAAGAACGTGTAGAGGGCTTCGAGTACACCCGGGGGCCGGTAGTGCCGGGAGGCGACGATACGGCCCGTGTAACGGACGCACTGGATGTTGCCCTGGGCCCAGCGGGTGCGCTGGGCGAGGAAGCGGCGGGTGTGCGGCAGCGCCTCCTGGGTCACCCAGGTGTCGTGGACATGGGTGACCCGGTGGCCGGTGAGAAGCATCTGGAGGCCCAGCTCGTAGTCCTCCAGCAGCGCGTCGTGCTGCCAGGGCCTGCCGCCTTCGGCGGCGGCGATCCGGTCGAGCGCGGTGAGCCGGGTGAACTGCCCGTTGCCGCCGAGGCCGACCGAACCGGTGCGGCGGCGCAGCAGCTGCATGCCGGTATTGGAGGTGGCGAACTCCATGTCCTGCATCCGGATCAGGAGCCGGGCGTAGGCGTTGGCGAGCCGTCCCCGGTGGGCGAGCGGACGCGGGTCGTCGGCGTTCCGCATCCGGACGCCGATCTGCACCCCGCCGGTGCCCGGGTCGGCGAAGCCTTCCGGGCCGCTGACCCGGTCGAGCGCGTCGGGCGAGAGCTGGCCGTCGGCGTCGACGACACAGACGATCACCCGGCTGCGGTCGGTGTCCGGGAGCCCGGCGAGTTCGGCGCCGAGCGCCGCGTAGGCGGCGTTGAGCGCGGCCCCCTTGCCGGTCCGGGCGTCGGGCCGGCGGCGGGAGACCAGCCGCACCCCCGTGTCCCGGTCGGCGAGATGGGCCACGATCGGGGCGGTGAGATCGTCGCTCGCGTCGTCGACGACCCAGACGCACGCCGCGGGGAAGTCGGAGCGCAGCCGGGTCACGGTGGTGGCGATGACGGCTTCCTCGTCACGGCACGGGACGAAGAAGTGCCAGTCGAAGGCGGCCGGGTCGCCCTCGGGCGCGGGGGTGCGCCGCGCGTACGCGGTGCGGGATCCGGCCCAGTAGACGAAGAAGCAGGCGAGCAGGAGAAAAGGGAAGACGTACAGGAGCTGGCTGGTACTCACGGGAAATACTCCGGTGGGGCAGGGGCGGTGGAGCGGGTCTGCGGCGGCCGGCTGCCGTCCCGGGACGGGCCGGCTGCCGCGGGCGTCACACGAGTGCCGCTGCCCGGGCCGCGCCGGATGTGCGGTCTCCGCCGGAGCGGGCGGCGCGGACCGCGAGATCGGCTATCCGGCGGGACGCGCTGCCGTCCCCGTAGGGGCTGGGCAGCGACGCCAGACGGCGCAGACCCCCGGCGCCCTCGGCGAGCCGCCGCCGGGCGGCGGCCGTGATGCCCGGTCCGGGCGGAGTCAGCTCGGCGAAGTCCGCGAGCGCCTCGGGGCGCTCGGTGGAGCGGCGGACGACCACCAGCGGGCGGCCGAGGACGGTGGTCTCCTCCTGTACGCCCCCGGAGTCGGAGACGATGACGGCGGCATGGCGGGCCAGGGCGAGGAAGGTGCCGTACCCGCTCGGGGGCAGTACGGTCACCGACGCCAGCAGGTGCTCCAGACCGGCCGCGGCGATCCGCGCGCGGGTCCGGGGGTGGAGCGGCAGCACCACGGGCAGCTCCTCGGCCAGCAGGGCGAGCTCACCCAGGACGGCGGCGAGGGCGGACGCGTCGTCGGTGTTCTCGGGCCGGTGCACCGTGGCCAGGACGTAGCCGTCGGCGGTCAGCCCGTGCCCGGCCAGCAGGGCGGCGCGCTCACGCGGCGGGGGAAGGTGGTCGCGGACCGCTTCGACGACGGTGTTCCCGGTGACCGCGATCCTCTCGTCCGGGATTCCCTCCGCGAGGAGCAGTTTCCGGTTCCCCGGGGTCGGCGCGCACAGGATGTCCGCGATCCGGTCGATCATGACGCGGTTGTGCTCTTCGGGCATTGCGCGGTCATGGCTGCGGAGCCCGGCCTCGACATGGAGGAGGGGCAGGTTCCGGGCATTGGCTGCCAGGGCGCCCGACAGGGCCGCGTTGGTGTCGCCCTGGACGACGACGGCGAGCGGCGGCGCCGCCTCGAAGTTCTCGTCGAGCGCCGAGAGCGCGGCCCCGACCTGCACGGCCCGCGACCGGCCCCCGACACCGGGCAGGAACTCCGGCTCGGGCACCCGCAGCTCGCCGAGGAACCCGCCGGACAGCTCCTGGTCGTAGTGCTGACCGGTGTGCAGGATTCGGGCGGCGGGGCCGAGCAGTCTGATCAGCTCGGCGAGCTTGACCAGCTCGGGACGGGTGCCCAGGACGACGGCGACGGTGCGGGGAGGGAGCGTGCTCATGGCATACAACACTAATAAGCACGATTCTCGGGAAATGCATCCAAAGCCCTGGAGGGATGCATCTGATAGATATCTCTCATAAATGCCCGGTTTGCCATGAATTGCCATGCGCTCATCTGCATAGCCCCACCGCCTGCCACCCGCCACCGCCCCGCCGCCGACGGCTCCGGTGGGCGTGTCGGCCGCCGGCCCCCCTGCCCCCGGTCTACGGTGGCCCCTGGCCCGGCTTGTCACCCTCTGGGCGTTCTCCTGGATGTGATCGTTCATGTATGCGCTAGCAAGGGCAACCGGCACCGCCCGGCGGGCCGGGCTCCTCCCCGGCAGCGGAGCCTGAGGTGCCGCGATGACCGGTACGGACCCCTCCGGTACGGGCCCGTCCGACACGGTCGGGTCGGGTACGGACCCCTCCGGCGGCCCGCGGCAGCCCGGGCCCGGGGCAGCGCCCGGGAACATGCGGGCGCACGCGCCGGACTCCGCCGCCCGTAGCGAAAGCCGCTGGCCGATGGCGGCCGCGGTCGCCGCCTGCGCCGTACTCACCCTGCTGCTCCCGGACGACCTGCGCCTGGGCCCCCGATGGGCACTGCCCGTCGCCGAGGGAATTCTGCTGGTGGTCCTGGTCTCCGGCGACCCGGGCCGGATCAGCCGCCGGTCCACGGTCCTGCGCTCGGTGGCGGTCGCCCTGGTCGTGGTGCTCGCGGGCAGCGCCGTCTGGTCGACGGTCCGGCTGATCGACGATCTCATCCACGGCGGCAACGAGACCAACTCCGCCGATGCCCTTCTGCTGGCGGGCGGCAGCGTCTGGCTCTCCACCGTGCTCGCGTTCTCGCTCCTGTACTTCGAACTCGACGGCGGCGGCCCGGCAGCCCGCGCCCATCACCTGCCGGCCACCCCGGCACTCGCCTTCCCCCAGCACCTCAGCCCCGAACTGAACGCCCCGCACTGGCGCCCCCGCTACATCGACTACTTCTACCTCGGGTTCACCAACTCCACCGCGCTCAGCCCCACCGACGTGATGCCGCTCGCTCCCTGGGCGAAGGTCCTCATGACCGTGCAGTCCGTTCTCTCCCTCGTGATCCTGGGACTCGTCGTCGCCAGGGCCGTGAACGTCCTGGCCTGAGCGGGACCATCCGCTCCGGCACGCCGGCCGCGGCACCCGTCAGGAAGCGGCGCCGCGGGGGAGCGCCAGCGGGCCGCGGGCTCGCCACTGGTCGATCGAGGGGGCCAGCATCGGCCCCAGTTCGGGCACCTCGGGGACGACGGTCAGCGCCGACAGCCCCTGAAGCAGGCGAGCCCCTTCCATGAACTCCAGCAGCGTACGGTCGACACGCCTCCCGCCGGCCCGCTCATAGGCGTCCACACCCTCCGCCCCCGCGAAGGCGAGATCCCACTCCACCGGGCCCAGCGACACGTCCTCGAAGTCGGCGAAGCGGTGACCGTCCGCCGTGCGCAGCAGGTTGTACGCGGGCGAGTCGCCGTGCAGCGGCTGAAGCGTGGCCTGCGGGAACCGGGCCGGGAAGTCGGCGACGACCGTTTCGAGGACGGCGTACTCGCGTTCGGCCCGGTCCAGATCGGAGGGGCTGAGCCCCTGCGGTGCGCTCCGCAGCCCGGACAGTGCCCTCCCGATCGCCGGGACCAGGGGCGACAGAACGGGCAGCTCGCCGGGGTAGCCGGCCAGCGCGGTGTGCAACTCAGCCGTCCACCCGGTCTGCTCGGCGAGGCGGCCCGCCAGGACCTCCGGATCGCCCTCCAGCAGCTCACTGATCGGCTCGGTCTCGGTGACGTACTCCCAGAACGTCAGATACGTCCCGCCGGCCTCGACCGGTTCGCGGGGCACCAGCGGACTGGGACCGACCACGGGCACGCCGGTATCGGACAGCCAGCCCGCGACGGCCAGTTCCCGCCGCTGTCTCCGGGCGAGTTCGGCCGGCGTCCCCACCGCGAGCACGGGAACACGGACCACGACGGGCTCCGGCGCGAGGTGCACCAGAACGCTGAAGAGGTCGTGCAGCACACGAGGCCGAAGGGGCCGCAGGCCCAGCCGCCGGCCGGCTTCGACGGCAAGAGTGAGGGCGTGTTCGGCACGAGGGCCGTGACTCGTCATGCAAATGATCTTTCCGCCGCCCCGCCCCGCCTGTCCAGCGGATATCCCGCGGGCGCGCCGGCGTCCCCTGCCACGTCACCGACCCGACCCGACCCGACCCGACCCGGGTCGGGTCGGG
>NZ_JBSFNQ010000098.1:0-23594 GCF_053981115.1 Streptomyces sp. NPDC003691
GCAGGTACTTGAGGACCACGGTGCAGTCGTCGGTGGCCTGGAAGTTGGGGTCGCCCGCGGCGATCTCGTAGGCCCGGCGGATCGTGGAGAGCCTCGGACGGGTGCGGCGGCCCTGTTTCATGCTCTGCGGTGCTCGGCCGTGATTACGGCCGAGTCGATCAGACGGAGGTCACCACGGAGTCGTAGCCCAGCCGCGGGGAGCGGGGGAACCCGCCCTCGGCGGCGGGCCGCCCGATGTTGACGATCATCAGCGGGGTGTGGTCGCCGTCCAGGAACTCCTTCTGGACGCCCGCGTGGTCGAAGCCGGTCATCGGCCCGGCCGCCAGACCGGCGGCCCGGATCCCGAGGATGAAGTACGCGGCCTGGAGCGCGGCGTTCATGCCCGCGGACTGCTCGCGGACCGGGCGCTCGGCGAAGAAGAGGTCCTTGGCCTGCGGGAAGTGGGGGAGCAGCCCGGGCAGCTCCTCGTGGAACTCGTTGTCGGCGGCGAGCACGGCCACCAGCGGGGCCGCGCCGGTCTTCTCGCGGTTCCCGTCGGACATCAGCGGCAGCAGCCGGGCGCGGGCCTCCTCGGAGCGGACGAGGACGATCCGCAGCGGGGTCTGGTTGAACGCGGTGGGTCCGAACTTCACCAGCTCGTAGATCTCCTGGACCAGCTCGTCGCTCACCGGCTCCCCGGTGAAGGCGTTCGCGGTACGGGCCTGGCGGAAGAGCAGGTCCTGGGCGGTGGGGTCAAGGGTGAGGGGCATGCGTGGGGAACCTTCCGGTGCGATCCGTGGGGGAAGTACGGAGGGTCCAACCGTAGCGCAATAGATTAAATTTCAACTAAATGCGGAGTGTGAGCCACCGCATATCCCTCCGGGGGTGGCCAGGGGTGGGCGAAGGTACGCCCCGCCGCAGGTGGGGCGGGGTTCCTGCCGGGCTTCCGCCGTCGGGGCGGGGTGGGGCTCCCGGGCCGGTTTCTGCCCGGGCGAGCCGGAGATTCCCGCCCGGGGCGCAGGAGGAGGGCGGCACGGCCGGTGACGGACCCGGGCGTGTTGTCCGCAAGACAGCGCCGTCCGCCCGGAGGGCGGGGGCCTGCGGCTTCCCCGGCCCTGCGGCTTCCTCGGGCCTGCGGCCGGAAGGCCTGCTCCCGGCTCCCGCCGCCACCGGGCGGTGCGGGCCCGGGCCCGTGCCTCCGGGCGAGGCCGGACGGGGGCTGTCCACCGGGCATCCGTCCGCCGCGGGGCGTGCGGCGCGGGGTGCGGGATGCGGGCTCTGGGGTGCGCGGGTTCGTGCCCGGCCGGGTTGGTGCGCACCCGGTGATGGACAGGGTCTGGGCTCCGGCCCGGGTGGGGCGGGGGCCGGGCGCGCGTCCGCCTGTACCGGAGCCCGGCCCGCCATGCACGTGGCCGCCCGCCTGTGGGCCGGACGCGTCCGCCTGTGTCGGAGCCCGTCCCGGCAGGCACGACGCCGCCCGGCTGCGGGCGCCGCCTGCCCGGTGCTGTGCGGCGGCGCAGGGCCGCGGGTGCCCGTCCGCTCGGCAGGGGCGAGCCGCGGAGCCGCCGTACCCGGCCCGGAAGGGCCGCCCGGCCGAGCCGTATCCGCCCACCGCGGCCGGAGCCCCGGGCGAGGGCCCGGACGGGAGCCGGACCGCCCTGCCGCCCTGCCGTTATGCGCCCGCCGGAGGCTCCTCGGCCTGGTGCGCGGCCAGGGAGGCGTCCAGCCGGGCCCGGGCACCCTCCAGCCAGTGGCGGCAGACCTTCGCCAGCTCCTCGCCGCGCTCCCAGAGCGCCAGAGACTCCTCCAGCGTCGTCCCGCCCGCCTCCAGCCTGCGGACGACGTCGATCAGCTCGTCGCGCGCCTGCTCGTAGCCGAGCGCGGCCCGCTCGGAGGCCGCCGCCTCCGCCTCCGTCGCGTTCCCGGCCGCCTCGGCCGTTCCCCCGGTGCCGTTGCTGCCGTTGCTGCCGTCGTTGCTGTCGGTGCCGTCGCTCTTCGCGGCCATGAGTCCCTCGCGTTCCTTGTTCCTGTCCTGGTTCCCGGTGCCGTCCGCTTCCGGCGGCCGGGTCGTTCTGCGGGCGTACGGCCCGGTGCCCTCCAGGGTTCCGTTTCCGCCCCGGCGGTCCCCTCGGCGGCGGACGGCGGGCGCCCGGCCCGCGCGGGTCCGCACGGGCGCCCGGCCCGCCGCGATGGCGCTACGGCGCCCCGCGCCCCGTCACCCGTACCGACAGCTCGCCCTCCGCCACCCGGGCCCGCAGCCCGTCCCCGTCGGCCACGTCGTCCGGTGAGCGGACCACAGTGCCGTCGGCGGACTGGAGCACCGCGTACCCCCGCTCCAGGGTCGCGGCGGGAGAGAGCGACACCACCCGGGCCCAGGTGTGCGACAGCTCCGAATCGGCCCGGTCCAGCAGATGGCCCAGCACCCGGCGGGCGCGCGCGGTCAGTGCGTCCAGCTCGGCCGCCCGCTCGTCCACCATCCGCTGCGGACGCTGCATCGAAGGGCGCCCCAGGGTGTGCGCGAGCCCCCGCTCCTCGCGGTCCAGCAGCCCCCGGACCGTACGGAGGGCCCGTTCCCGCAGCTGGCGTACCCGCTCCAGCTCCTCGCCGACATCCGGGACGACCTTCTTCGCCGCATCGGTCGGGGTCGAGGCCCGCAGATCGGCGACCAGGTCCAGCAGCGGGGAATCCGGCTCGTGGCCGATCGCCGACACCACCGGCGTACGGCACTCTGCCACCACCCGCACCAGCCGCTCGTCCGAGAACGGCAGCAGATCCTCCACGCTGCCGCCGCCGCGGGCCACCACGATCACATCGACCTCGGGATGGTCGTCCAGCTCCTTGACCGCCTGGACGACCTGCGTCACCGCGTGGACGCCCTGCACGGCCGCGTTGCGCACCTCGAAACGGACCGCGGGCCACCGCCGCCGGGCCACCTCCAGCACATCCCGCTCGGCGGCCGACGCCCGGCCGCAGACCAGACCCACCCGGTGCGGCAGGAAGGGCAGCGGCTTCTTCCGCTCCGGAGCGAACAGCCCCTCCGCCCCCAGCGACCGCTTCAGCTGCTCCAGCCGCACCAGCAGCTCGCCCATGCCGACCGGCCGTATCTCCACCGCGCGCAGCGAGAGCTGGCCCCGGGGCGCGTACCACTCCGGCTTGGCGTGCACGACGACCCGCGCGCCCTCCGACACCACATCCGCGACCGCGTCGTAGACCTGCCGGAAGCAGGTGACGCTCACCGAGATGTCATGGGCGGGATCGCGCAGGGTCAGAAAGACGACGCCCTGCCCCGGGCGCCGGTTCAGCTGGGTGATCTGCCCCTCCACCCAGACCGCGCCGAGCCGGTCGATCCACCCCCCGATCAGCCGTGAGACCTGCCCCACCGGCAGGGGGGCCTCCGGGGACGTGTTGAGAGCCATACGGGGGAGCGTAACGGCCGGGTGTGACAGCGGGCGTCCACGACGTGACCCGCGTTGCCGCCCGTACGGGCCGCGCCCCGGAGGCCACGCCGCCCGGGCCGCCCGGCCCCGCATCCCGCGGGGCGGGCCCGCTCGTACGCGCCGGGCCACGGGCCGGCCCCGTACGACGGACGGGCCGGACGGCACGGGGCGTACGGCGCACGTCGTACGGCACGGGTGGTACGGCCCACCGCCCCGTCCGGGGCGTCACAGCTCTCCCGGCCGCTCCCAGCGAACCGCCAGCACCACCAGCCCCACGCCCAGCCAGACCACACCCACCACCTGCGCCGCGGTCGCCGCCTCGACCATCACCGCGATCAGGATCACCGCCCCCACCACCGGCACCACCAGATGCCGCAGCCGGTCCGGCGGGCCCTCCATCCGGCGCACCACGAACCAGCCGACCACGCTCGCGTGCAGCAGGACGAACGCCGTCAGCGCCCCGATGTCCACGACCGACACCAGATCGCCGAGACCGTTGGCCTGCCGGGCCGCCCACACCGCCGCGACCAGTGAGATCACCGCCGCCACCAGCAGTGCCACCCGCGGTGTCCCGGCGTCGGTCCGGGCCAGCCCGCGCGGCAGCCGCCGGTCCCGGGCCATCGCGAACAGCAGCCGGCCCGCCGCGGCCTGCGCCGCCAGCGCCGCGAAGGCCGCGCCGATCGCCTTGCTCACCGCGATCAGATCGTGCAGCCAGGTGCCCACGGAGGTGTCCACCGCGTCGTAGAAGGCGGCCCCCTGCTTCTCCGGTGCGGCCGCCAGCTCGGCCGACGACAGCGGCTCCAGCAGCGCCACCAAATATGTCTGCACGAAGAACAGCACCCCGGCCACGGCCAGGCAGAACAGCACCGCCCGCGCCACCTTCCGGGAGCCGCCGGTCACCTCCTCCGCGAACGAGGCGATCGCGTCGAACCCCAGATACGACAGCACCGCCACCGAGACCGCACCCAGCACCGCCGTCATCGAGAAGCCCAGATCGCCGGTGAGCGGCGAGAGCCAGCCGCGCTGCGCGCCGTCCCGTGCCAGCACCACCACCGCGGACACCACGAACACCAGCAGCACCACGATCTCCATGACCAGCACCGCGAAGCCGACCCGGGCCGCGGGCCGGACGCCCCAGAGGTTCAGCGCGGTGGTCACCAGGACCGCGAGCACCGTCCAGATCCACCGGTCCACGGAGGGCACCAGCGCCTCCATCGCGATCCCCGAGAACAGATAGGCGACCGCCGGGATCAGCAGATAGTCCAGCATCGCCATCCAGCCCGCGATGAATCCCGGGCCCTGGCCGAGGCCCTTGGTGGCGTAGGTGAAGACCGAACCGGCCCGCGGGGCGACCCGCACCATCTGCGCGTAGCTGACGGCGGTGAAGGCCATCGCGACCGTGGCCACCGCGTAGACCAGGGCCACCGCGCCGTGCGACTTGGCGTCGAGGGTGCCGTAGACGCCGACCGGCGCCATGGGGGCGATAAAGAGCAGACCGTAGACGACCAGATCGCGGAATCCGAGGGTCCGCCGCAGCTCGCCGCCCTCGGCACCGGCCCTCGACTCCGGAACGCCAGGACCGTCCGCCGCACCGGGAACATCCGGACCGCCCGGACCGCCCGGCCTGCCGGGTCCGCCCGGTCCGTCCGCACTGTTCGTACTGTCCGCCATCGGCACTCCGTCCTCCCGCGCACGCACCCCCGCACGGCCGTGGCACCGCCGACGCGTGATCGGGAACAGTCTTCCCCCGGGCGGTGATCCTCCGCCTCTTCTGCTCCGCCTTACGATGGGGGGCATGAGTGCTACGCCTCCGGCCCGTCGCGTCCTCCTCGCCGCCCCCCGTGGCTACTGCGCGGGTGTGGACCGTGCCGTGATCGCCGTCGAAAAGGCCATCGAGCAGTACGGCTCGCCGATCTACGTCCGCCACGAGATCGTCCACAACAAGTACGTCGTTCAGACCCTGGAGCGGAAGGGCGCGATCTTCGTCGAAGCGACGGCGGAGGTCCCCGAGGGCTCCATCGTGATGTTCTCGGCGCACGGTGTCTCGCCCGTCGTCCACGACGAGGCCGCGGAGCGCCGGCTCGCGACCATCGACGCGACCTGCCCGCTGGTCACCAAGGTCCACAAGGAAGCCGTCCGGTTCGCCAACGAGGACTACGACATCCTCCTCATCGGCCACGAGGGCCACGAGGAGGTCATCGGCACCTCCGGCGAGGCCCCCGACCACATCACCCTGGTCGACGGCCCGGACGATGTGGCGAAGGTGTCCGTACGCGACGAGTCGAAGGTCGTCTGGCTCTCCCAGACCACCCTCTCCGTCGACGAGACCATGGAGACCGTCGACAAGCTGAAGGAGAAGTTCCCCCAGCTGATCTCGCCGCCGAGCGACGACATCTGCTACGCCACGCAGAACCGCCAGATCGCGGTCAAGCAGATGAGCGCCGAGGCCGATCTGGTGATCGTCGTCGGCTCCAAGAACTCCTCCAACTCGGTCCGGCTGGTCGAGGTCGCGCTCGGCGCGGGCGCCCGTGACGCCCATCTGGTCGACTTCGCCGAGGAGATCGACGAGGCCTGGCTGGAGGGTGTGACGACGGTCGGCCTCACCTCCGGGGCCTCGGTACCGGACATCCTGGTCGAGGGCGTGCTGGAGTGGCTCTCGCAGCGCGGATTCGAGGATGTGGAGCTGGTGAAGTCGGCGGAGGAGTCGATCACCTTCTCGCTCCCGAAGGAGCTGCGCCGGGACCTGCGGGCCGAGGCGGCCGAACTGATGGCCCGGGGCGGTGCCGCGGCTGCCGGGTGACGTGCTTCCGGTGCCCGTAACGTGGTCCCCATGAACGTCTTCGGAGTGGACATCGGTGGATCCGGCATCAAGGGCGCGCCCGTCGACCTCGACCGCGGGGACCTGGCGGAAGAGCGCCACAAGGTACTGACCCCGCACCCGGCGACGCCCGACGCGGTCGCGGACGGCGTCGCCGAGGTGGTGCGGCACTTCGGCTGGACGGGGCCGGTCGGGATCACCTTCCCCGGTGTTGTCACCGGGGGTGTCACCCGTACCGCCGCCAATGTCGACAAGGGTTGGATCGATACGGACGCGGCCGCGCTGCTCAGCGGCAGGCTGAACGGCAGCGCGGTCACCGTGCTCAACGACGCGGACGCGGCCGGGGTCGCCGAGATGACCTTCGGCGCCGGGCGCGGCCGCAACGGCACGGTGATGATGCTGACCTTCGGTACGGGCATCGGCTCGGCCCTCTTCGCCGACGGGCGTCTGGTGCCCAATACCGAGCTGGGCCATCTGGAGCTGCACGGCAGGGACGCCGAGACCCATGCCTCCACCAAGGCCAAGGAGGACGAGGACCTCTCCTGGCAGCACTGGGCGCGCCGGGTGCAGAAGTATCTGGCCCATGTGGAGATGCTGTTCTCGCCCGAGCTGTTCATCATCGGGGGCGGGGTGTCCCGCAAGGCGGAGAAGTTCCTGCCGCTGATCGAAGGCATCCGCGCGGAGATCGTCCCGGCCCGGCTCCAGAACAACGCGGGCATCGTGGGCGCGGCGATGGCCTGCTCGACAGCGCCCCGGCACTGACGCGCCACCGCTGTCGCTTGACGTTTCCCGCTTCCGCGGCTTCCGTTTCCGCGGCGGTGCCCGGCCCGGGCGGTTTCCCGGGCCCTGGGCTCCGGCCCGGCACCGGCGGCTTCCCGGGCCCGGGCCCGCTCGCGGTCCGGGTCCCGGCGGGAGGCTACCGGCGGCCGGCCGGCGGCGCGCCCGCCGGACCCGCCTGGCCCGCCGGACCTGCCTGCCCCACCTGCCCCACCTGCCCCACCTGCCCTGCCTGTCCCGTCTGACCGGTCGGCCCCACCGGGGCCGTACGCGTCCGGCGCTTGCGGCGGCTCATATGCCGCACCTTCCGCAGGGACGCGATCACGCCCGCGACGAGCGTCCCGCCGTACAGCCAGCCCGCGTGCACGGCGAGGGCTGTCACCACGGCCATGACCTGGCCGCCGAGCCCGCCCTCGCCACCCGAGATGGGGACGATGCCCGCGGCGAAGGCGATCGGCACGCTGATGGGGGCGGTCACCAGGTCGGCCTCGCGGACCCAGAGCGCGGTCAGGGCGCAGACCGGCAGGAAGAGAAGCCCGTAGACCAGGGCGGAGCCGTCGAACAGCAGCCAGTCGAGCGAACCGACAAGCACCATCGTGACCAGCGCGAACAGCCCCGCGCCCAGTCCGGTGAGCCGGGGCGCGGGCAGTCTGCGCAGCACCTGGGCGAAGGGCGGCGCGGGGCGCGCCGGGGGCGCGGGCCGTACTCCGTACAGGACGGGACGGTCCGCGAGGGCGCTCTGCGGGGAGAGCGGACCCGGGGAAAGGGGGGCCTGCGGCCGCCTGCGGCGCTGGGGGTGACTCGTCCTTGGCTGCTCCACCCGAACAACGTAGGTCGGGAGTGGGGCGGAATCCGCTACAGGACACGCCCTTTGGATGACCTTGGCGAAGAGTTCGACTCCACCAGCCGCCTCGGGACGTTTGTCCGGCCCCGGAGACGCCCCGGGCCGCACCGGCTCCGTTTTCCCCACCCGCCCCGGGAGCCCCAGGAGCCCCCGGCCCGGGACAGCCCGCTCCCGGCGGACCGTGCTGTCCGGGGGCCGCGTACCGCCGTGGCCGACCGCGCTCCCCGGCCGTCCCGGAGCCGTTCCTCACCCTTCCCCGGGTCCCTCCCGGGCTCGTCGCGGCACGGATCGTGCGGACCGTAGACTGGGGGATCAGCCGTGCCCGGAGCACGACCTCGGCCGGCCCCTCCCGCTCACCCACCCAGGAAGTCGTCACCGTGTCGCTCACGATCGGAATCGTCGGCCTGCCGAATGTCGGCAAGTCGACCCTGTTCAACGCCCTGACCAAGAACGACGTGCTGGCGGCCAACTACCCGTTCGCCACCATCGAGCCGAACGTCGGTGTGGTCGGGGTTCCCGATGCCCGGCTCACCAAGCTGGCGGAGATCTTCGGCTCCCAGCGCGTCCTGCCGGCGACGGTCGACTTCGTCGATATCGCGGGCATCGTCCGGGGTGCGAGCGAGGGCGAGGGCCTGGGCAACAAGTTCCTGGCGAACATCCGGGAGTCCGATGCGATCTGCCAGGTCATCCGGGCCTTCAAGGACGAGAACGTCGTCCATGTCGACGGCAAGGTCTCGCCCGCCGACGATATCGAGACGATCAACACCGAGCTGATCCTCGCCGACCTCCAGTCCGTCGAGAAGGCGGTGCCCCGGCTGACGAAGGAGGCCCGCCTCCAGAAGGAGAAGGCCGCGGTCCTCGCCGCCGTCGAGTCGGCGCAGAAGATCCTCGAAGAGGGCCGGACCCTGTTCTCCGCGGGCATCAGCAAGGGCACCGAGCAGGGCGACCTCCTCCACGAGCTGCACCTGCTGACGACCAAGCCCTTCCTCTACGTCTTCAACGTGGACGAGGACGAGCTGGTCGACGAGGACTTCAAGAACGAGCAGCGGGCCCTGGTCGCCCCCGCCGAGGCGATCTTCCTCAACGCCAAGATCGAGTCCGAGCTGATCGAGCTGGACGACGACGAGGCCCTCGAACTCCTCCAGTCCATGGGCCAGGAGGAGCCCGGCCTCGCCACCCTCGGCCGCGTCGGCTTCGACACCCTCGGCCTCCAGACCTATCTGACGGCCGGCCCCAAGGAATCCCGGGCCTGGACCATCAAGAAGGGCGCGACCGCCCCCGAGGCCGCCGGAGTCATCCACACCGACTTCCAGAAGGGCTTCATCAAGGCCGAGGTCATCTCCTTCGCCGACCTGGTCGAAACGGGCTCCGTCACCGAGGCCCGCGCCAAGGGCAAGGCCCGGATGGAGGGCAAGGAGTACGTGATGCAGGACGGCGACGTCGTCGAGTTCCGGTTCAACGTCTGAGCGGATGAAATAGCGCCACGTCGCTGACGTGGCAACCATGCTGATCAGAAGGGGTTGGGCTGCTAGGAGCTCAACCCCTTCGTCGATCCCGTGCTGGATCGGTGCTGGATATTCTGACCTGATGTCAGCAGTGTTCAGGTGCTGTAGACAGTGGAGCGATGCCCGACGTGTACCACCCACACCACCAGCTCGCCGTTGTCGATCGTGTAGACCACGCGATAGTCGCCCACCCGTAGGCGGCGGCGGTCGGGCTGGGAGACGAGGGCGGTGGTGTTGAACCCCAGGGGGTCGGTCTCCAGCTCGGTCAGCTTCGCCAGAATGCGGAGGGCCATGTCCCGCGGGACCTTGCGGAGCTCGGCCTGAGCCTCGGGTCGGAAGACGGTGCGGTACTCATTCACTGCGCGCCAGCGTCTCCCTCATGACGTCCTCGATCGGGATGCCGGGTGCCGGGTTGGCCATCCGCTCGTCGATGATGCGGTTGATCTCGCGCTCTTCCCACTCCTGGTACTTGCGCAGCACCTCGATGGAGACGACGGCGGCGACCTGCTTGCCGCGCCGGGTGATCACGGTGGGTACATCGTCCCGGTCGGCTCGCTCCACGACCTCGGCCAGATGCGCCCGGACATCGCGGATGGACTCTATGGGCAGTGGCTGTGTCATGCGCTCAAGCGTACCGAGTGTTGCATGTGTACACAATGCTCATGGATGTTCGGAGGTGCCGGGTAAACCGCGACGGTGCTGGATCTGTGCTGGGTGCGATCTTCAACAGGTGCGTTTCCGCAGGTGGGAGCTCTGTACTACAGATTTCGCTTCAACGTGTAGTCATACGCGTACTCTGCGCCGAATCCTGGTCGGGCGTACCACCGGCAAGGGTCGGGCTCGCCGGAGCCCGGCCCCTCCGCCGTCACCGCCCCGGCGTGCCGCCCGCCGGTCGTTGCGGTGTGAGGCTGTCGAGGTCCACTTCGATATCGAACGGCACCGGGCGCCGGAGGGTACCCCGGAAGATTCCGGCGGGCGCGTAGGCGCCGGTGGGTTCGTCGAGCTCGTAGACATGGACGACGGGTGCCCCGTCCTCGTCCTCGATGCGCCAGTAGTGCGGGATCCCGGCTTCCGCGTACTTCCGGAGCTTTACTGTGCGATCGCGATGGGCTGACTCGGGCGAGACGACCTCAATGACGAGCTGGACGTCCTCCGGCGAGAACCAGGTGCGGTCGCCGTCGAAGTCGGCGGTCGTCAAGAGAAGGTCCGGTTCGGGACGGTTGCGCGGGTCGAGCTTGATGGTCATCTCGCGCCCGACTCTGGTGTCGGCAGGCACCTGCTCCATGAGTGCGACCGTGAGCATGGTGACGAGGTGGCCGCGCCACCACCTCTGGGGCGACATCATGAAGACGAGTGCTCCGTCGATCAGCTCGGTGTGGCGCGGTGCCTCGGGGAGACTGTCCAGATCCTCCGCGAACCAGCCTTCCGCGCGTGGCGGGCGCATCCAGTCAGGCAGTGCGGTCATGGGCGAGCCCTAGCGATTCCGGCCGTCAGGAGGGTCCCTTCCCCGCTTCTGGCGAAGACTCTCCGCGACCCGCGTCGGCCAGCTCCGCGATGACCTCCGCATGGCATCTCTCGGGCAGGCACCAGCAGCCGAGCCGGTGGCCCCGCAGGGGCGGGAGCAGGGCGAGGAGATCGGGGCGGGAGAGGAGATGCGCGCGGTAGGCGGTCAGGACCTCCTCCCGGGTGCCGTCGGGGCCGGGGCGGAAGGGGCTGGCCAGGGGCGAGCCGGGCAGATGCCAGCCGCCGCGGTTCATGGGGCGGCCCACATAGACGACGTCCGCGTACGCCGGGTCGTCGCGATGGCCCTTCAGATTGACCACGGTGGTCTTCGGGCGGGGGCGGTTCATGCACAGGATCCTCCGTGAGGACGGGGCGGTGCGCCACGCGAGCGGCAGGCCGGCGGTACCGGAACGGGAGACGGGGAGTGGCCCGGGCTCCGGCCCGTAACGGAATAGTCCCCGATGACCTGCGATCACGCCCCGCTGTATCAACAGCCCCGGGATGTTTGTACGATTTCAGCCTCCCGCGCTCGATTCCCGCACCCCACCCGGCCTGACGCATGCCGGAAACCGGACGAGTCCGGCGCACCCCCTGATGAGGAGAGCATCACTTCCGTGGACCCATCGCAGCAGCAGCCAGGGCCGGAGCAGCAGCCGGGGGACCGCACCCCGGAGCCGGCACCGGGCCAGGAGCAGGTGTCCGGGCAGCCCGGTGGTCCGGCCGCGAGCGCACCGCCCGCCGCGGCAGGCGATCCCTTTGCCAAGCCCGGCCCGTTCGGACGGGACCGGGCCGAACGGGCCCAGGAACCGTCCGGGCCCGCCGGGCCCCCCGCGCCGCACGGGGAGTGGCAGCAGCCGGGACCCGCCGGTGAGCCGGCCCCGTCCGGTCCGCCGGGACAGCCGGTGCCCTCGGGTCACCCCGGGCAGCCCGGTCCGTTCGCGCCCTTCGGGCAGCCCGTCCCGGGCCGGGCCGGCTCGCATCCCGCGTACCACCCGTATCAGCAGTTCCCCGGCTATCCGGCGCCGCCCGCGCCGCCCTCGACCAACGGCTTCTCCATCGCGGCGCTCGTCTCCGGAGTCGTCTGCTGCATGCCACCGCTGGGCATGATCCTCGGCGCGGTCGCGCTCCGGCAGATCAAGAAGAAGGGACAGCGCGGCAAGGGCATGGCGATCTCGGGCATCGCGCTCTCCGCCGCCTCCACCCTGCTGATCGGACTGTTCTTCGCAACCGGTGCCGCGAGTGACTTCTGGGACGAGGTGGAGAAGGCCGCCGACGAGGCCGCGTCGTACCAGACCGTCGGTGACCTGAAGAAGGGTGACTGCTACAACCTGCCCGGCAGCGGGAACGGCGACGGCGCCGAGGTCTCGGAGATCCAGGTCGTCGACTGCGCGAAGCCCCACGAGGCCGAGATCACCGGTGGATTCAAGATCACCGGCTTTGACGGTTTCCCCGGTGAGAAGGTCCTGGAGCCCCTCGCCGAGCGGCGCTGCGACGACGTCGACACCGCCTATGCGATGGACGCCTGGGCGATCCCCGCGACCATGAGCGGGTACTACTACATCCCGACCAAGGAGAGCTGGAACTCCGGCGACCGCCGGGTCAGCTGCGGCTACGCCACCGAGAACGGCCGGAAGACGACCGGATCCATCCGGCGCGACGCCGGCGGTCTCGACAAGGACCAGATCGCCTATCTGACGGCCGAGAACAAGGTGCTGCGGGCCGGCTACCAGGAGCCCGAGAAGGACTACCCGGAGGCCGTGCAGGGGCATCTGGCCTGGGCCAAGGCGACCGCCTCCGCGATGGGGGAGGCCACCGCCGGTCTGCGCGGCCACACCTGGCCGGGTGCCGCGGGTGCCGCCGTGGTCAAGCGGGCGGGCCAGTTCGACAAGGCGCGTGCCGCCTGGGACAAGGCGGCCAAGGCCAAGGACGAGGACACCTTCTGGGAGCACGTGTTCGAGGCCGAGGCCGCGCTGGACGTGAGGACGGAGAAGACCATCCGCCAGGCGCTGAAGCTGTCGACCACGGAGCCCGTTCCGGACGACGAGCGCGTCTGACCGGTCCGGCCGTGCTCCCCGCCGCCCGGCGGCGGGCCCCGCGCGCACCGTGATCCGGTCCCGCGGACGGACGAAGGCCCCCTGTTCCCGGCCGGGAACAGGGGGCCTTCGCGTGCGAGGCCGGGCAACGGTCCCGCACGGGAGAGGAGACCGGTCCCGAGAGCCACCGACAGCCCCCGGACACCGGTCTCCTCCAAGGACGCTTCCCGGCCCCTGCCCGGTCCGCGCCCCGCTCGGTCAGCGGCGCGGCAGCTCTCGGGCGACCGTCCGCATCAGCTCGCCGTCCGCGGTGTCCCCGTCGAGGGACCAGAACATCGCGCCGCCCAGGCCCTTGTCACGGATGTAGTCGGCCTTGGCCCGCAGCACCTGGGGGTCGTCGTACGTCCACAGGGTGTTGCCGTCGAAGAGCCAAGCCTGACCGTACTTCCGGTAGACCTTGTACTGGCCGGAGTCGGCCAGCTTCTTCAGCTCCTTGTAGTCCTCGTAGCCCGCCTGGTACTTCGCCGGAGCGGGCTTCTGGGCAGGCTGCCCCATGCCGTCGCCGCCGCCCGTGACGCCCGTCCAGCCCTGGCCGTACGCGGGCATGCCGACCACGAGCTTGTGGGCGGGGGCACCGCGGCGCAGCCAGTCGTTCACGGTCTGGCTGACGCTGAAGTCGTTCTTGGCGTAGAGCGCGGACTGCTGTGCCGTGGTCTTCTCACCGGACACATGGAAGTCGTAGCCCTGGAGGTTGACGAAGTCGAAGTCCTTCATCAGCTTCTTGACCTCGAAGCCGGCGTCGATCTTCGCGGGCGCCGTCGGTACGAAGGCCGAGAGCTCGTAGTGCTTCCGCTTGCCGTCCTTCTGCCGCGGCTGGCTCTTGGCGTACTCGTCGAGCTGCTTGCGGAACTCCCGCACCACCGCGGTGAAGTTCTTCTTGTCCTCGGGACGGTAGATCGTGTCGTCCTCGCCCGACGAACCGGGCCACTCCCAGTCGAGGTCGATGCCGTCGAAGACACCGGCGGCCACCCCCGCGCCGCCGCGGGTGCCGTCCACGGGCAGGTTGCCCTTGATGTAGATGTCGATACAGGAGGCGACGAACGCCTCGCGCTTCTCCTTCGTGAGCACCGCGTCGGAGAAGTGCGTCGACCAGCTCCAGCCCCCGAGGGAGATCATGTTCTTGATCCCGGGGTGCTTGGCCTTGAGCTCCTTCAGCTCGTTGAAGTTACCGGCGAGCTTCTGGTCCCAGGTGTCCCCGACCCCGTCCACCGATTCGGCGGCGGAGACCCCGCGCTGGTAATCGGCCCACGGGTCGGCCTGACCCGCCGGCCCCTGGATCATGCACTTGCCGTCGGGGCTGACGTTCCCGAAGGCGTAGTTGACGTGGCTCAGTTCGGCAGCCTGACCGCTGGTGTCCAGATCCTTGACCTGGAAGTCGCGGCCGTAGATGCCCCACTGGGTGAAGTAGCCGATGCGCTTGTACGAGCGACGGTCGTCGTCATCGCGGTCGTCGGACGCCACGGCGGCGGGCGCCAGCGTGGCCATGAGCGAGAGGGATGCGGCTGCAACAGCCGTCCGGACAAGGTTTCTTCGACGCATGGGGGGCTCATTTCCTGTGCGTAGTCCCGTGGGCCGGGCGCGCGGGGGCGCGCACCCGCGCCAGGATCTTCCGTGAACGGGCGTCGTGCAGCACAGGACGCTATTGGTCTGGACCATTAAGGTCAATGCCTAGCCGTAAAACGCTGGTCGAGGGGAAAACCGGTCTCTTACGTTCCGCCAATTGTTGCCGGAGAGTAAAGCTTTGGCCCTTGGTTGCGGGCGACAAGCGCCCGTTGTCAGGCTGTTGCCGTCTGTCGCTGTCTTTCCCTGTGTGCGGGTGTGGTTGGGAGTGGTTCGTGGCCATCGGTGAGCAGCCGGCCTATCTTCGCGTGGCGAGCGACCTCCGCCGGAAGATCGTCGACGGCACGCTGCCGCCGCATACCCGTCTGCCCTCCCAGGCCCGGATCCGGGAGGAGTACGGCGTCTCCGACACCGTCGCGCTGGAGGCGCGCAAGGTGCTCATGGCCGAGGGGCTGGTCGAGGGGCGCTCGGGCTCGGGCACCTATGTGCGGGAGCGGCCGGTGCCGCGCCGGATCTCCCGGTCCGGCTTCCGTCCGCCCTCCGGGGCCAACCCCTTCCGGCAGGAACAGACCGCCGCCGGGGCCCAGGGCACCTGGGAATCCCGGAGCGAGCAGGAGGCGGCGGACGTCGGCACCGCGGCCCGGCTGGGCGTCCCGGTCGGCGCCCGGGTGATGCGCACCCGCTATGTCTTCCGGGAGCGGGGTGAGGCGATGATGCTCTCCACTTCCTGGGAGCCCCTCGATGTCACCGGCCGGACCCCCGTGATGCTCCCGGAGGAGGGGCCGCTCGGCGGCTGCGGGGTCGTCGAACGCATGGCCGCCATCGATATCGTCGTCGACAATGTGAGCGAGGAGGTCGGCGCCCGGCCGGGGCTCGCCGACGAGCTGCTGACGCTGGGAGGTGTGCCGGGTCATGTCGTCATGGTGGTGGCCCGTACCTACTACGCGTCCGGCCGGCCTGTGGAAACCGCGGATATTGTCGTACCGGCGGATCGGTTCCGGGTCGCTTACCACCTGCCCGTGAGATGACGGCCGCCCGCCGCCGCGGCCCCGCTCCGGAGGATCCTGCCCGCGGCACGGTTATCCGCGGTGCGCAGCGGGCATAGGACGGAGCGGATACGGACGGGGGGCGTCGCCGTGCGCGGCGATGCGGCGGCCGGGGTGCCGCCGGACCTCTTTCCTATCTCTTTGTGAAAATCCGTATGCGCTGAGTGAAGGTCAGGCGTAGGCTCCGGCATATGCATAATGCGGTTTCCCGGGGATCTTCTCGAACTTCTCAGTCCTGCGGACCCATCGGGGGAGGGGTGCGATGAGCGACGGCAGCGCTGCGCTCTCCTGGCTCGTCATACGCCAGGACGACAACGGCAATCGCTACCGCGTCGGCCGGTACGCCACGGAGGACGAGGCCCGGAAGATGGTCGACCAGCTCGACGCCAAGGGCCATCGGCAGCTGTATTCGGTGGAGCGGGCCGAGGGCTCGGTGCGCTGACGGCCGACGGAGGTACGCTCCGGCGCATGACGGATCCTGATCGTGTCGTGGTCGCCGGAGCACTGCTGGACCGGGGGCGGCTGCTGGCTGCGCGCCGCAGCGCCCCCGAGGAGGTCGCCGGGCGCTGGGAGCTGCCCGGAGGCAAGGTCGAGCCCGGCGAGCGCCCCGAGGACGCGCTGGTGCGCGAGTTGCGCGAAGAGCTGGGCGTGGTGGCGGAGCCCCTGGACCGTATCCCCGGTGAATGGCCGCTGAAGCCCGGCTATGTGCTCCGGGTGTGGACCGTCCGGCTGCTGTCCGGCGAACCCCGCCCGCTGGAGGACCACGACGCCCTGCGGTGGCTCGGCCCCGACGAGACGGATGCCGTGGACTGGCTGGACCAGGACCGCCCGGCCGTTGCCGAGGCGGCACGTCTGCTGCGTGAACAGTCGTCCCCTGACACGGCCGCCTGATGGCACCGGCCGACGGTCCCGTGGGCCGTCGCTGGGCCGTTCGCGTCAAAGATGCTCCTATAAGTGGATAAATAACCCTCAACCCTACGAAAACGGGTATCTCCGGGCGCGATTCGGGTATGTGGTGTTGTAGCCACCCGAATGGGACGTGGATCTGCTGCTGGTCCGGGAGTGAGCGGCGTGATCGACATCGACGGCGCCTGCGCCGAATGGACCTTTCCCGCCGAGCCCGACGCCGTACGCTCCGCTCGGCACGCCGTCCGGGACACCCTCCGCGACTGGGGCCTCGACCACGGCGTCAGTGATGTGACGGTGCTCCTGGTGAGCGAACTCGTCACCAACTCCCTGCGTTATGCCTCCGGCCCCATCGGGGTCCGGCTCGCCTGCCACGAACCCGGCGAGAACCCGCCCTCCCTCCTGGTCGAGGTCTCCGATCCGCTGCCCGACCCGCCCGTCGCGCGGACCGCCGCACCGGACGACGAAAGCGGACGCGGACTGCAACTGGTCGCCGGAACCGCCCGCCGCTGGGGGACCAGACGCGGATTGACGGGCAAGACTGTGTGGTTCGAGCTGTCACTTGCTGGTTAAAAGTGTGAAGGGACAACGATCACGGCTCGGACGGCGCAAAATGAACGAGACCGTGCTGTGATCGTGAACGCCGTGTGCGTCGGAGCCGTAGTGCTGAATACTGCGGTCATGGCCGGTCCGGTGCGGTGAGCTGGAGGGGACGGTCGCGTGAGCGAGATATCTGGGACGACGGGCGATGTCGTATGGCAGAGCAGCCCGCCTGGCTCGATCTACGACTACATCAGGGCTGCCTCCTTCTCGATAGGTCCGGACGGGCTGGTGGACCAGTGGAGCCATCGCGCCGCCGACCTCTTCGGCCTCACCGCGTCCGAGGTCCGCGGCCGGGACCCGATCGAGGTCCTCCTCCCCGCCGAGCTGCGCCCTCGCGGCCACCGGCAGGTCAAGGAGATACTCGACGGTAAGGAATGGACGGGCCTGGTGCCCTTCCGGACCCCCGCGGGCACCGGCGCCCCCGACACCTCCCGGATCAACGGCCTCGCCGAGGTCTATGTCATGCCCAGCGAGACGGAGACCGGGGAACGGGCCGCCCTCTGCATCGTCGTCGACGTCCGTGCGCTCCGCCGCATCGAGACGGACCTCGCCGCCTCCGAGGCGATATTCGGCCAATCGCCCTTCGGCTTTCTCCTCTTCGGCACCGATCTCCGCGTCCAGCGGGCCAATCAGCGCTTCGCGACCGTCTTCGGCGGTGCCGCCGAGGACCACCGCGGCCGCACCGTCCACGACTACCTCTCCCGGCCCGAGGCCGACCGGATGACCGCGTCGCTGCGCAGGGTCCTGCTGACCGGGGAGCCCGCGATCGACCTCCAGCTGGTCGGCGCGCCGCCCCACAGCCCCGAGCGCCGCCACTGGTCCATCAACCTCTACCGCGTCCACAGCGGTACGGGCCGGACCATCGGAGTGGCCGGAATCGGCACCGATGTGACCCGTCGGCACGTGGCCGCCCGCGAAGCCGCCAGCGCCCGCCGCAACCTCGCCCTCCTCAACGAGGCCAGTGCCCGTATCGGCAACTCCCTCGACCTGGAGACCACCGCCAGGGAACTGCTCGGCGTCGCCGTCCCCGGCTTCTGCGACCTGGCGTCCGTCGACCTCTACCAGTCGCTGCTCAGCGGGGACGACGAGACCCGGGGACCCTGGGACGCCTCCGGTGCCGACGGCTCCGGAGGAGCACTGCGCCGTGTCGCCTTCGCCAGCGCCGTCTCCGACGCCCCGCTGATCACCACCCCGGGCTGCGGCACCCGCGGCGAGACCCCCACCGAGGTCGGTGAGGTCCACCGCTACAGCGCCAACTCCCCGTGCTCCGACGCCCTCCGCACCGCCCGGGTCCAGCACATCCCCGGCAAGGAAGGCAGTCTCGTCCGGTCCACCCTCGCCGTCCCGATGGTGGCGCACGACTCCGTCGTCGGACTCGTCCAGTTCTCCCGGACCAAGGGAAGCGAACCCTTCGGCGAACGCGACCGGGCCCTCGCCGTCGAACTCGCCGCCCGGGCCGCGGTCTGCATCGACAACGCCCGCCTCTACCGCCGCGAGCACGAGCGGGCCCTCATCCTCCAGCGCAGCCTGCTCCCCCCGGGCGACCCCGAGGCCGCGGGACTGGACATCGCCTGCCGCTATCTGCCCGGAAACACCGCCACCGAGGTCGGCGGCGACTGGTTCGACGTCATCGAACTGCCCGGCCACCGCACCGCCCTCGTCGTCGGCGATGTGATGGGACGCGGACTGCGGGCCGCCGTGGCCATGGGCGAACTGCGCACCGCCGTCCGCACCCTGGCACTCCTCGACCTGGAACCGGCCGAGGTGCTCTCCGCCCTCGACGAGATCGCCCGGGGCCTCGGCGGCCCCAGCGGAACCCAGCAGGGCACCCGGGTGGCCCACAAATCCCGTGAGGCCGATCTCGCCGAGGTCTATCTCGCGACCTGCGTCTACGCCGTCTACGACCCGGTGACCCGCCGCTGCACCTTCGCCAACGCCGGCCATCTGCCGCCCGTCCTCGTCGAACCCGGCGAGGAGGCGCTGCTGCTGGACGTCCCGCCGGGGATGCCCCTCGGTGTCGGCGGCGAACCCTTCGAAGAGGTCGAGGTCGAACTCCCGGAAGGAGCGCTCCTCGCGCTCTACACCGACGGACTCGTCGAATCCCGCGACCACCACCTCGACGAGGGCCTGACCGCCTTCCGCACCGCCCTGACCGGCCCGACCCGGCCCCAGGGCAACCCCGGCCCGCAGGAGCCGCCCGCCTACCCCGGACACCTCCGCCCCGGGCCCGCTTCCTCCGGCGTCCCCGGCCCGGCCCAGCCCGCCGGGCGCCCGCTGCCGTCCCGCCGCCCGGCCCCGCCCGGCCGGACCCGGCCCACCGGACCCGCCGTCCCCGTCCCCGCCCCCGGACCCGCCGTCCCCGCCCCCGGTCCGGAACTGCCCGCCCCGGCCGTACGCGCCGCCCTGCCGCGGTCGCTGGAGGACATCTGCGACCACGTCCTGAACACGCTCGACACCCGCCACGGCGAGGACGACATCGCCCTTCTCATGGCCCGCGTCCAGGGACTCCCCGACGACGCCGTCGGCGACTGGCAGCTGCCCCGGGAACCCCGGTCCGTCGGGCGCGCCCGCGAGCTGACCCGCTGCCAGCTGGACTCCTGGGGCCTCGGAGCCCTGGTCGACACCGTCGAGCTGCTGGTGAGCGAGCTGGTGACCAACGCACTGCGCTACGGCGAGGGCGAGATCAGGCTCCGGCTGCTGCGCGATCGCACCCTGGTCTGCGAGGTCTGGGACGGCGGTCTGGTCCAGCCGCGCCGCCGCCGGGCCCGGGACACCGACGAAGGAGGCCGAGGCCTCCAGCTCGTCGGCCTGCTGAGCGCGGCCTGGGGCTCCCGGCGGACCCCCCGGGGCAAGACGGTCTGGTTCGAACTCGCCCTCCCGGGCGAAGGCACGGCCGAGCCCACGGTGGAACAGCTGCTGAGCATGTTCTGACCCGCGGCCCGCGCCCCGCCCGGATACGAGCGGGACGAAACGCACCAGAAGCGCACACAGCACGAGAAGCACCGTACGAAACCGGAGCAGCGCGGCGGCGACCGTCAGGAAGCTGCCTTCAGCGCGGCCAGCCGGGCCTCCACCTCCGCCGTGTCCCCCAGACCGTCGAGCTGCTCGAACTGGGAGTCCAGGGACGAGGCGGCCAGCTCCTGCTTGCCCAGCGCCCGGGCCTCCTCCCGGCGTACCTTGTCCTCGAACCGGCCCAGCTCGCTCGCCGGGTCCAGGACGTCGATGCTCTTCACCGCGTCCAGCATCCGGTTCTGCGCGTCGGCCGTACGGGACCGGGCCACCAGCTCGTCCCGTTTGGCCTGGAGCTGGGAGAACTTCTCCTTCATCTCGCCGAGACCCGACTTCAGCTTCTCCACGACCTCGGTCTGTGCGGCTATCACCGGCTCGGCGGTCTTCGCC
Source organism: Streptomyces sp. NPDC003691 (assembly GCF_053981115.1). Lineage (NCBI taxonomy): Bacteria > Bacillati > Actinomycetota > Actinomycetes > Kitasatosporales > Streptomycetaceae > Streptomyces > Streptomyces sp. NPDC003691. The sequence continues at coordinate 20,471 of NZ_JBSFNQ010000098.1, forward strand.
TCCTGCTCGGAACGGAGCTGACGCTGGAGGGCCACCCTGGCCAGTTCGTCGAACCGGTCCGCCTCGGCACTCTGCCCCGAGGGCCGCAGCTCGTCCGCCTTCCGGCTGGCCGCGAGTGCCTTCTCGCCCCACTGCGCCGCGGCCGCGACGTCCTCCTGGTGGTCCTGCTCCATCAGCCGCAGATTGCCGATGGTGCCGGCGATCGCCTGCTCCGCGTCGCTGATGTTGTTGGCGTAGTCCCTGATCAGCTGGTCGAGCATCTTCTCGGGGTCCTCGGCCTGGTCGAGCAGGGCGTTGATGTTCGCCTTGGCCAGCTGGGTGACCCGGCCGAGGATGGTCTGTTTCGTCATCGCGCTTCTCCTTTGCGGAGCCGGACAGCCCGGGAGGGCTGGGGGGAAACGGGGGATCAGCGGGCCCGGAAGGCCCGGCGGACATCGGGGGCGGTGTGGCGAACGAGCCCGGGGAAAGCCGCCGGACCGCCCTGGACCGGCGGAAACACTCAGAAGCGCCCACCACCCATCCGGCCTCGGGTGCCCCCGCCGCCGAACCGGCCCGGCCCTCCGTCGAACCCGCCGCCGAATCCCCCGCCGCCGAACCCGCCGGCACCGAACCCTCCCGAACCATGACCACCGCCCCTTCCCCCGCCGAACAGTCCGCCGAGGAGAATCCCGCCGAGCACCGCTCCGCCGAGACCGCCTCCCGCGCTTCCTGCCCCTGTTACACCGCCCGGGCCCAACGGGTTCCCGAATCCGCGGACGTCCTCCTCCGCGAGGCGCTGCGCCTCCCTCGCCAGGCCGTCCGCCCGCTGGGCTTCGCCGAGCGCGGCCCGGGCGTCCGCCTGCGCCGCCTGACCCACCTGCTCCGTCCCCGCGGCCCCGGCGTTCCCGGCCGGCTCGGCCGGCCCCGACGGTCCCGCCGCCAGTTCCGCCGAGAGCGCGAGCCGCCGCTCCGCCTCCGCCAGTCTGGTCCGGGCGGGGCTGCCGACCGCTCCACGGTGTGTGGCGATGTAGTCGGCGGCGGCCTCGACGGCGGCCCGGGCCCCGAGCGTCGCCTGCCCGAGCAGGGACCGGGCCCGTCGCGCCGACTCCTCGTCGGCCCTCGCCCCCGCCAGTGCCTCGTCCAGCGCCGCGTCGGCCTCCTCCACCCGCCGCAGCGCGTCGATCGGGTCGTAGGGTCCGGCCTCCATCTCCCGGCGCACCTCGGCCGCCACGGTCTCGGCGCGGGCGATCCGCCCCCGCAGCCCGGCCGTCGACGCCCCGCCCCCGGTACCGTCGAGCACTCCGCGCGCCTCCGCCAGGTCGCTGTCGGTCTCGGTGAGCGCGCCCGGCAGCGCGCCGACCGCTTCCGCGAGTTGCCGGGCCCGCCGGTCCACCCCCTCGATAAGCAGGCCGGCCTGGGACAGCGCGCCCTCCGCGGCCCGGATCTGGACGGCCGCCGTGGCATTCTCACCGGCGCCGAGCGCGGTCCTGGCCCGGTCCGCGGCGGTCTTCGCGAACACCAACCGGTCCCCGGCCGCCGCCGCGTCGCCCGTAACGGGGGCGGCCGCGGACGGCGCGTACCGCTCTCGCATCACCGCCAGCGCCGCGTCGGTGGACAGGAGCCGTCCGTTCAGTTCGGCGAACCGCTCGTCCGCCGTCCGCAGTGCCTCCGGAGCGTTGCGCTCCAGATCGCGCAGCCGGTCGAAGTCCTCCGATTCGGCGTCCAGCTTCCGGTCCGCGTCCGCGCAGCGGGTGAGGATCTCCTCCAGCATCCGCCGCCGGGTGGCGTCGTCCTCCGGATGCGCGTCGTCGAGCTGCTGGCGCAGTCTGAACGCCGCGGTCAGCTCCCCTTTGGCATAGGCGACGGCGGCGGCGAAGGGTTCCGCCGCGGCCTCGCCGAACTGGGCCGTGGCGAAGCCGAGCTCCTCCTGGCTGGTCCGCAGTGCGTCGTCCGCGCCGACGAGCGCCTGCCGGGCCCGCGCGTCCAGCTCCGCCGTGGGGGGACCGGCCGCCGCATCCGGAGCGCTGCTCCATCCCTCCCGGCCGCCCTGCGGGGTGGTACGGGTGGCGGTACGGCGCCTGCGGCGCGAGGCGGCGTAGGCGGCGACCCCGCCGACGGCGATCGCCACTCCCACCGGCAGTACGAGATCCCCCGCACCGGTCCCGGCGGGCGCGGTGCCGGGATCGGGGTCGCCCGGGACGACCGACGGAGTCGGTACGGGCTGTCCGGCGAGCAGTGCCGCATAGCCGTCCGCGGCGCCGACGGCGGCCCCCGCCCAGTCGTTTCCGCGCAGCGGGGGTTCGATCGCGGTCCGGGCGACCTCCGCGAGCCCGGCGTCGGTGAGAGGGGACGCGACGGGTGCCCAGTAGGCGTACTGGCGTTCGTGGGTGGCGACGGCGAGCAGCAGGTCGTCGGTGCCGAGTCCGTTGCGGCGGGCGGTGGCGTCGGTCCACTCCTGCGGGGTCCGGCCGGAGAAGTCGCGTACATAGACGACGAAGAGCTGGATCCGGTCGGCGGCGTACAGCCGGTCGAGTGCCCGGACGGCCTCGGCGCGGCGGTCGCCGAGGGCACCGGCCCGGTCGGTGATCTGCCCGTCGCGGGAGAGGGTGACGGGGTCGTCCGCGGGTGCCACGGCCCGGGCGGGCGCGGCCGCCGCGCTCCCGGCCACCAGGCCCGGGGCCGCCGCCGGGAAGGGGCCGAGCGGCAGAGCAGGCCACGCGGCCGCGAGGAGCACGGCGAGGGTCACCCGGGTGGGTATTCGCGTCACATGGGGAGGCTATGTCCCGAATTTCGGAGGCGCGACCTGGCGAGAACTCGCCAAGCGAGTGTCACGCTGAGTAATTGCGGACATCCTTTCGATACGCGGCCGGGCAGGGCGGAGCCAGGTCGGGGTGTACGGAGAAGCCGGAGCCCGCGCCGCGTGGCGCACCTTGACAACTGCACAGAGTGAAAAGGGCACAGAGTGAGAGGGAGCAGAGGGGTCGGGCGGGCCGGACGCCGGGCCCGTGGAGCGGTGCCCGAGCATGGCCGAGGCGGGAACCCGTACCCGGTCGAGCACCAGTTCCGCGGTGGCCCGCGGCCTCAGGCTCCCGAGGTCACCCGCAACGCCGCCAGGCGGGCCAGGCAGCCCTCCAGTGCCAGCTCG
>NZ_JBSFNQ010000099.1:0-23003 GCF_053981115.1 Streptomyces sp. NPDC003691
GCCGGTGTCCGCGCCGCTGCCGGAGAGATCGGCGTGCAGCCCGATCGTGCGGGTCGGCACCCACGGCCCAGGTCGCCAAGTTGCTGCGGGCGCCGGTGGTGCTGGTCGTGGGGCCGGACCCGCGGGTGCGGGGTTCCCCGGCCGGCCGCCGGACCGGGGCGGCCGGTCAGGAGTCCACGCCCAGATGCCGTCCCACCGCCGCCGGAAGAGGGTACGGCCGCTCCGGCGGCAGCAGCCGCCGGGCCTGCTCGGCGCGTCCGGCGGCGACCAGGTCCCCGATCCGGCGGGCCTGCGCCGTGATGTCGGTGATACCGGTCACCCAGTCACCGGCATAGGTGCGGATCAGCCCGCGCCCCACCCCGACCTGGATGCTGTAGTGGTTCAGGGCCGCGCCCCGCAGCGAGCGCTCCGGATCCCACTGGACGTGCACCGCCGCACCGGCGAGCGCATCGGGATCACCGGTCGTCAGCACGCCCCGGGTCAGCGCCTCCTCCCAGCCCGCCCGAGTGATCCGGACCGCGAGTATCCGGGTCTGTCCCGTTTTGCGGGCCCAGTTGCTGCGGTGCATCAGCCAGAGGAAGGACGGTTTGATCCAGGTCATCCGGGTGAACGAGAAAGGCGCCGTGAAGTGCCCGGCCTTCAGGGCTGCGTCGGCGACGGCCGGCGCGTACGCCTGATAGACCACCACCGTCCGGGCGTCGAAGTCGGCGCGGATACGGTACTGCGATGTCATATGTGAACGCTGTCATCGGGCGGTGCGGAAGGGCCAGCGGTTTTCACGCGCCCGGGTGCGCCGTCCGGGACCGGAGGCCCGGCGGGGCGTACGGTCACGGAGTGCGCCCCGACCGCCCGTACCTCCTCCTCCCGTACGGAAGCGGGCCGGGCCGGGGGTGCCGGTGAGCCCCGTCGCCGCCGACACCGTCTCCGTCGTCCTGCTGGTCGTGGTCCTGGTGTGGGCGGTGGTCCGCCCCCGGGGACTGCCGGAGGCGGTGGCCGCCGTACCCGCCGCCGCGCTGGTGGTCGCGGTAGGGGCGGTCTCCCCGTCCGGCGCCGCCGACGAGGCGGCGCTCCTCGGCCCGGTGGTCGGTTTCCTCGCCGCGATCCTGGTCCTGGCCCGGCTCTGCGACGACGAGGGGCTGTTCCGGGCCTGCGGCCAGTGGCTGGCCAACGCCGCCCGGCGGCGGCCCGGCCGTCGCGGGGCGCTGCTCGCCCAGGTCTTCGGGCTGGCGGCGGCGGTGACCGCGGTCCTCAGCCTGGACGCCACGGTGGTCCTGCTCACCCCGGTCGTGTTCGCCACCGTCGCCCGGATCGGAGCCCGGCCGAAGCCGTACGTCTACGCCACCACCCATCTGGCGAACACGGCCTCCCTGCTGCTGCCGGTGTCGAATCTGACGAATCTGCTGGCCTTCACGGCCGCCGGGCTCTCCTTCACCCGGTTCGCGGCGCTGATGCTGCTGCCATGGCTGGTGGCGGTCGCGGTGGAGTACGTGGTCTTCCGCCGGTTCTTCGCCGTGGATCTGGCCGCGCCGGTGGCCCCCGGGGCCGGGGAGGCCGGACCGCCGGTGCCCGTACCGGTGTTCGCGCTGGTCACCGTGGGCGCCACCCTGGCGGGCTTTGTCGTGGGGCCGCTCGCGGGAGTGGGTCCGGCCTGGGTCGCGACGGCGGGCGCCGCGGTCCTCGCGGTACGGGCGCTGGCCCGGCGGCGGACCACACCACGGGCCCTGGTGGGCGCCGCGGCGCCCGCGTTCCTCGCCTTCGTCCTGGCGCTGGGCATCGTGGTGCGCGGTGTCGTCGACAGCGGAATCGGCGAGGCGCTCGGGAAGCTCGTGCCCGGCGGCACGGGCCTGGTCGCGCTGCTGGGGATCGCCGCGCTCGCCGCCGTACTGGCGAATCTGGTGAACAACCTCCCCGCCGTCCTGGTCCTGCTGCCGCTGGTGGAGGCCTCCGGTCCGGGGGCCGTTCTGGCGCTGCTGATCGGCGTCAACATCGGCCCCAACCTGACCTACGCCGGGTCCCTGGCCACCCTGCTGTGGCGGCGGGTGGTCCATGCGCACGGCGCGGGCGACGATATCGGGCTCGGCGAGTTCACCCGGCTGGGGCTGCTCACGGTGCCCCCCGCGCTCGTACTGTCGGTGGTGGCGCTCTGGGCGTCGCTGACCGTGATCGGAGGCTGATCCGCCGTATGGCCGTCGTCGTCTGGCTCATGGAGGGCACCTGGCCCGCGGTTGCCGACGCGGCCCGCGGCCAGGTCCCGGCGGACGGCCGGACCGTCCTGCTGCACATCACCGCCCCCGACACCGCGGAGGCGGCGGGCGCGGCGGGCGCCGGTCTGCTCGGCCGGGCCGCCCCGTCCGGCCGCGACCCGGCCGCCCGGATCGGCCGGCTCGCGGCGGACCTCTCCCACGAGCTGCTGGCCGCCGCCGAGGCGAGGATCGGCCGCCCCTGTGAACGGCGGCCCCTCACCGGCCGGCCGGAGCAGGCGGTGACCTCCGCGGCGTCCGGTGCCGACCTGCTGATCTGCGCCCGCGACGGCGACCGCACCCATCCCGGCCCGCACAGCCTGGGGCCCGCGACCCGGTTCGTGGTGGACCACGCCGTGTGCCCGGTGCTGCTGGTCTGGCCGGACGAGGGCCCGCCGCGGGACGTACTCCGCTGAGGACGAACACCCCCCGCGCGGTCCGGCGGTGGCTAAACTGTGCCGTCCTTGGCTGCGCGGGGGAAAGCGAGCGGCGATGAGCGACGGTACGGCCATCGAGTTGCGCCTGGTGCTGGAACAGGGCGAGGACAGCCATCCGGCGGAGCTGGACGCCCTGACCCGGCGGTTACGGAACCGGCTGCTCGAACTGGACGTCCACCGTGTGGAGGCGGACCGCTCCGGGACGGTGCCGCCGGGCGCGAAACCGGGTGAGGTGATCTCCCTGGGCGCCCTGCTGGTGGTCGCCGCCCCCTTCGCGCTCCGCGGTGTGGTGCGGCTGGTGCAGAGCTGGCTGGAGAACCGGCCGGTCCGCACGGTCACCCTGACCGTCGGCGGGGACAGCATCGAAGTACAGCACCTCTCCTCCGCGGAACAGCGGCGGCTGATCGAGGCGTTCGTCGCCGCGCACGGCGAGCGGCGGCCGCCCGGGCCGCCCCCGCTGCCGGGTCCCGGTCCGGATCCTTCACCGGGTCCTGGTCCGGGTCCTGATCCGGGTCCTGTCCCGGGAACCGGTGCCGGGGCCTGAGGCGTCCGGCATGGAGAGGCTGTCCAGGGGCCGCCGGGCGGCCCTGCTCATCGGCGCGCGGACATACGCGTCCCCCGGTCTGAAGCAACTGCGCTCCCCGATGGCGGACGTCGGCGGACTGGCGGAGGTCCTCGGGGATCCACGGATCGGCGGATACGAGGTGAGCACCCTCGTCGACGCTCCGCACCACGAGGCCGCCGCGGCCGTCGAGCGCTTCTTCCTCGACCGCAGTCCGGACGACTTCCTGCTGCTGCACCTGTCGTGCCACGGCATCAAGAACGACGACGGCGAACTCTTCTTCGCGGCGCCGGACACCGATCCGAGGCTGCTGCGGTCCACCACGGTCACCGCGGATTTCCTGCGCACGCAGATGGAGACCTGCCGCGCCCGGTCGATCGTGCTGCTGCTGGACTGCTGCTACAGCGGGGCGTTCATGCGGGGCCGCAAGGGCGACGACAAGGTGCACATCAAGGACGCGCTGGGCGGTGACGGCAAGGTCGTCCTCACCGCGACCAACGAAATCGAGTACGCCTGGGAGGGCGGCGGCGTCAGCGAGCTGGACCCGCGGCCGTCCGCCTTCACCGGAAAGGTGATCGAAGGGCTGCGGTCGGGCGAGGCGGACGTCGACCGGGACGGTGTCGTCAGCGAGAAGGATCTGAACGACTACGTCTGCGACGGACTGCGGGCGGCCGGCGCCCGTCAGACCCCGCGCATGTGGAGCGATATCCACTACCGGCTGGCCGTCGCGCACTCGGCCCGGAGACGGCGGGGTCCGGTCATGCCACGGCTGCTGGCCGGCCGTTACCAACTCGGGGACGTCCTGTCCTCCGACGGTGTCTGCGAGCTCCACCGGGCGGTCGACCTGCGCCGGGACCGTCCGGTGGTGGTGAAGTCGCTCCGGCCGGACACGGTGCTCAATCCGCTGTTCCGCGCCCGGTTCGAGCAGGAGAGCCGGTCGGCGGCCGCGCTCCGCCACCCGGGTATCGTCACCGTCCTCGACCGGCCGCACCACCGCCTCGGCCGCGTCCCGGTGCCGTATCTGGTGATGGAGTACCCGGAAGGCACCACGCTGCGGGAGTTCCTGGACACCGGGCACCGACTGGACGTACCGGCCGCGCTGAGCTGCACGGCCGCCGTCCTGCGGGCCCTCGAATACGCCCATGGCAGGGGTACGGCGCACGGCGACATCCGCCCCGCGCAGGTGATCATCGACCGGCGGAACGAGGTCAGGCTCACCGGTTTCGGCTCCGTCGCCACGACGGACACGGCAGCCGATGTGTACGCGACCGGCTGTCTGCTCTACGAACTGCTGACGCTCCGGCCCCCGTTCGACGACCGGCCCCCGAGCGCCCTGGAACCCGGACTCCCGCACGGGGTCGACGAGATCATCCGGAAGGCCCTGGCCGACCGTCCGGACACGGGCTACCCATCCGCCCGTGCCATGCTCACCGCTGTTGAAGGGGAGCTGGCCGGGCTCCCGGAGACGGGCGGGCGCGGGCTGACGATCGGCCAGTCGGTCTACGACGCGATCGTGGCGCATGCCCGCGCCGACCACCCGGATCTGGCGTGCGGGTTGGTCACCGGCCCGGTCGGCTCGGGCCGGCCGGAGCGGCATCTGCCGATCACCAACGCGGCGCACTCCCCGACGGTCTGGGAGATGGACAGCGGCGAACTCGTCAACACCTACCGGAGCATGGACGATCGCGACGAGGAAGTGGTCATCGTCTACCACTCCAACACCGCCACCGAGGCCTACCCGTCCCGAATGGACATCCGGTACGCGAACGAGCCGGGCGCCCACTACGTCATCGTGTCCACCATGGACCCGGACACCGTCGAGTTCCGCGCGTTCCGCATCATCGACGGAAAGGTCTGGGAGGAGCCGGTCCGGATCGTGCCCTCCACCCCCTGACCGGGGCTCGGCCGCGACCGGGCACGGCACTCTTACGCGCGCCCCGTGCCCGGCGGCAGTACGGCACGGACGGTCAGGCCGCCGCCGGGGTTGGGGCGGGCGGTGACGGTGCCGTGGTGGGCATGGACGATCGAACGGACGATGGCCAGGCCCAGGCCGTGGCCGGAGCGGTCGCTGGTGACCCGGGACTGCGGCCGGTAGAAGGGCTCGAACAGGCGCTGGGCGCTGGTCCCGTCGAGGTGCGGCCCGGTGTTCTCCACCTCGATGACGACCTCCTTCTCACGGAGGACCGCGAGATGTACCGAGCCGCCGGGCGTGTTGTAGGCGAGGGCGTTGTCGAGGAGGTTGAGGAGGAGCTGGCGGAGGAGGGTGGTGCTGCCGGGGACAGTGCAGCCGGGTTCGGCGTCGACGTCGAGGCGCAGGCCGTCCGCGGCCGCCCGCGCGGTGCGTTCGGCGGCGGCCGCCGTGGCGAGGGCCGCCAGGTCGACGGGTTCGGGGTCGAAGGGGGCGTGGTCGGCGGCCGCCAGGTCGAGGAGCGCCCGGACGATGGTGATGTTGCGTTCGTTCGTCTCCACGAGCATCGGGGTCAGCTCGGCGAACTCCTCGCCGCTGGGGTCGGCGGCGGCGACCTGGAGGACGGCGCGGGTGGTGGCCAGCGGGGTGAGCAGTTCGTGCGAGGCGTTGGCCGCGAAGCGCCGGTGGGCGGCGAAGGACTCTTCGAGGCGGGCGAGCATGGTGTCGAAGGTGTCGGCGAGCTGTTTGAGTTCGTCGGAGGGGCCTTCGGCGTTGATGCGGTACTGGAGCTTCCCGTCGGCGGCCTCCGCGGCGGCCCGGCTGATGGTGCCGAGCGGGGCGAGCAGGCGTTTCGACAGCCGCCAGCCGACGGCCAGGCCGATCGCCGTGACCAGCAGCAGACCACCGGCGGACACCCCGAGCACGGTGTTCCAGACGTCCTCCTTGCTGCTGATGGACATGGTCGCGCCGGGGCCGGGCCGTACTCCCTCCGGGGTCTCCGCCTCCGGGAACGGCTCCGTGGCGCGGGGCAGTGGCTTCGCCTGCCCGCGGCCGGTCTCCCCAAGGCCGGTCTCCCCGAGGCCACTCGTCCCGGGCGCCGCCGCCCCGCAGCCGGTGCCCCGGGTGTCCGCCTTCCAGCGGCCGTTCTCCCCGGGGAGCAGCTCCCCGGGGCCCGCCAGGACGAGGGTGTTCCGGAAGTCGTACGTCGGCACGAACCGCATGCCGGTGTAGATGACGGCGACCATCAGCACGGCCGCTGCGGACAGCGCCCCCGCGAAGCCGAGGAAGAGCCGGGTGTGGATGCTCCGGGACCGGGGCCGGCCCGGGCGGGCACGGAGTTCCGTACGGCCGGGACGCCCCGGGAGGCCCGTACGGACCGGGAGACGGAGCCGCCTCATCACTCGGTGCCCAGGTAGTAGCCCGCGCTGATCGCCGTCCGGACCAGCCGGGGCTCGCCGAGCTTGCGCCGCAGGGTGTACACGACGAGGCGTACCGCGTTGGTGAGCGGATCCGTGGCCGCGTCCCACGCCTTGTCGAGAAGGTCCTCGGCGCTCAGCACCCCGCCGTCGGCGCGCATCAGCAGCTCCAGGACGGCCAGTTCCTTCGGCGCGAGCCGCACCTCGCGCCCCGCGCGCAGCACCTGCCGGCGATGGGTGTCGAAGGTCAGATCGGCGAAGGTCAGCACCGGGGCGTGGGCGACGGGGCTGCGCCGGTAGAGCGCCCGCAGCCGGGCGACGAGTTCGGGGAAGTCGAACGGTTTCGCCAGATAGTCGTCGGCGCCGAGTCCGAGCCCTTCGACCTTGTCGCCCAGGCGCCCGGCCGCGGTGAGCATCAGCACCCGGCACTCCAGGCCCATGGTGACGATGCGCCGGCAGACCTCGTCGCCGTGGACCCCGGGGAGGTCACGGTCGAGGACGACGGCGTCGTAGTCGTAGACCGCCAGCTTCTCCAGGGCGGCCGCTCCGTCGTGTACGACATCGGCGGCGATGGCCTCGCGGCGCAGCCCGATCTCCAGGACCCGTGCCATGTACCGCTCGTCCTCCACCACCAGTACCCGCACGCTCCGCGCCCCCTTTTCCTGTGAATTCCCGGTGTCTTCGCCGTCCCTGCCGCCCAGGAATATCAGGGCCGGGATGTGAACCGTGTATGAGCCGCGGCGCCGGGGTCCTCTTCGGCAAACACGCTTCACAACGCTTCCCGAATACGTTGACGTGCGGTTTCACACAATGTGCCGGGCAAGGGAGTTGGCGTACGGAATGAATCTCTTCAAACGGGCCTGGTGGCGGCTGACCAGTCACCTCGGAAAGACCGTGATGCTGGTCGGCCTGTTCTCCGTGATCTGCACGCTGGTGCTCTCCGGATTCCTCATCCGGTCCGCCGCGGCCCGGGCGGCCGACGGCGCCAAGGCCAGGGTCGGCGCCGTCGCGACCATGCAGCTGGACCTCGACGCCCTGATGGAGAAGGAGAACACTCCGCTTACCGGCGGTCCCATCGGGCCGGGCGGTGACCTGCGCCGCAGCGTGGTCGACAAGGTCTGCGCGTCACCGGTGGTGCGGCAGTGCAACTACTCGAACGAAACGGTCGCCGCGCCCGCCGCCGGGGCAAAGGTGTACCAGCCGGTGCCCCCGCCGCCGGGCACCGACACCACCGCCACGGCGATGTTCATGGCCGACGGGGTGCGCGACCAGCAGGCGGTCGCCACCTTCCGCAACGGCGATTCGAAGATCGTCGCCGGGCGCGGGATCGGCCCGGCGAGCAAGAGCGACGAGGTCGTGGTGGAGCGGCGGCTGGCGCGCCAGAACGGCTGGAAGGTCGGCGACCGTATCCGGCTGAAGGTCGGGTCGTTCAACTGGGAGGGCCAGAAGAAGAACGATGCCGAGTTCACCTTCAGGCTCGTCGGTGTGTACGCCGGAGAGTCCACCGACACCGGCCGGTACGTGCCTGCCCTCATGCACCCGGTCAACCGGATGTTCGTCACCCCGGACGGCGCCACCCTGCTCTCCGGCAAGAAACCGGAGCCGGACGGGGGCCTGGTCCTCCGGGCCACCTTCACCCTCGGCGACCCGGCGGACCTGCCGCGGCTGAAGGAGGACGCGAAGGCCGCCGGAGCCGACCACAAGGTCTTTCCGCTGACGGTCAACGACAAGCAGTACCGGCAGCTCGTCGGGCCCATTGGCAAGACCGCGGACTTCGCGACCGTCACCGTGTGGATCGTCGCCCTCGCCGGGACCGTGATCCTCGCCCTGATCGTCGCCTCCTCGCTGCGCGAACGCCGCACGGAGCTGGGCATCCTGCTCTCCCTCGGCGAACGGAAACCCAGGCTGCTGGGCCAGCATCTGGTGGAGGTCGTCTCCTGCGCGGTGATCGCGGTGGCACTCGCCTCGGCGGGCGGCCAGGTGCTGTCGCAGGCCATCGGCGACCGGCTGCTGGCCGACGAGGTGTCCTCGGCCAGGAAATCCGCCGAGGACGGGGACGGCGGCCCCGGCGGGAACGCCACGACCGACTTCGGAGGCGGCGCCCAGGCCCTGGTGGGCGAGGCTCCGCCGGAGGTCGAGCCGATCGACTCGCTCGACGTACGCCTCGGCACCGCCGATATCGCCCTGGTCGGCGCCACCGGCCTCGGCATCGCCGTCCTGGCCACGCTCGTCCCCGGCGCCCGTGTGCTGCGCCTCGACCCGCGCTCCATCCTCTCGAAGGGCGACTGACACCATGACCTCCCCCAGGCAGGATCCGGTACTGGAACTCACCGGTGTGACCCGCACCTACCGGAGCGGCAACCGCAAACGCACCGTGCTCCGGGGCGTCGACTACGGTTTCGAGCCCGGCCGGATGTATGCCGTGGTCGGCCCCTCCGGCAGCGGGAAGACGACCCTGCTCTCGCTGGCCAGCGGACTGGACTCGCCGAGCGGCGGCACCGTGCGCTTCCGCGGGCAGGACATCGCGGAGCTGGGCCTCGGCCGCTACCGCAACCGGCACGCGGCCACCGTCTTCCAGTCGCTGAACCTGCTCACCTATATGACGGCCGTCCAGAACATCACCTCCGCCATGGAGATCACCGGCGTCCGGCGGGGCAACCGGCGACGGCGTGCCGCCGAACTCCTCGAACTGCTCGGCGTGGAGGCCGCCGACCACCACCGCCGAACCCTTCAGCTGTCCGGCGGGCAGCAGCAGCGCGTCGCCATCGCCCGCGCCCTGGCCTGCGAGGTCGACATCCTCTTCGCGGACGAACCCACCGGCAGCCTCGACCAGGAGACGGCGCACGGAATCATCACGGTGTTCCGCAAGCTGGCTCACGACGAGGGCAAGTGCGTAGTGGTGGTCACCCACTCGCGCGAGGTCGCGGACGCCTCGGACGTGGTGCTGCAACTGAAGCGGGGCAGACTCGGTGAGCGGTGAGCGGGGATCCGGAGACCGGCTCCCCGCCCGTTGGCCGTCCCCCTCGCCTCTCGTCCCGACGCGAAACGAGAGGCGAGGGGAACCCGGGTACGACCGGGTGTTCCACACCGGAGAGGGCAGGGCCAGCCTGGAGCTGGCCGTCGAGAACTAGCGGCGCGGACATCAGAGCTCACCCTGCACCCTGCTCGGGAGACAGGTGTCCACAATGCTTCGTTCCCAGCCGCACCCCGGCCTGCCTCTCCCGTGGAGCACAGCCCCCGGCTGGACCAGCAGTCGCTGCCAACCGGGCGCGGCGGTTGCGAGGGGCGTCGGACATAGTGGCAGCTTTTACTGGTTCGCTAGCGGCTCAGGAGGACGCTTCCCCGATAGCCAACTCAATTTCCTTAAGGAGCTCCCTATTAGCTAGTTCTGGATATTTTTCGCCGATATACAGGATTACATCTAGAATAAACGCGCGCGAGCTTGCCAGGAGATCTCCTTTAAGGCACCAGGAGCCGCTTCCGTACGAATCTTCAACATTTACCCGTTCGCCGGATGGGGTAAAAGTTAGCCAGTGGTCGCTGCTGAAGATCTCGAATGCGCACCTTTCGCCCGCTTCGATAGTCCGAATAGTGCTGGCAAGGTTTGAAATAAAGTCCACCAGGGGATCTTTCCCGTCCCCGGAAAGGAGTAGCGCTCCGTTGACGCGGAAGGTGACTCCAGCATGAAAAGAGCCGTAGCGGAACATGTCGTCACTGAGGGCTGACACATTCTCTCTGTCGGCCTTGTTGAGGATTTCCAGTTCGACGTGGGGGGAGAAGCTTAGCTCAATCACTATTATTCCAGTCAAAAGGTGGGGTGATGCATGGGGAGCCGCCCCGGCGGCTCCCCACACTGTCGCTACCGGACGGGGTGTGCTGTCCTCAGACTTCCATCCTCGTTGAGGATGACCCTGATTCGGTTAGTATAGACGTCCTCTCCCGTCAGGCCTTTTTCCCTTATTTCCTTGACGGAGAGCTTGCCTATTTTATTGCCCACACCGAAGTCCCATTCGTAAACCCAGCCGTTACGGAGCGATCCATCGGGATTAGTGCCGGTATTCCTCTGCGGGGTGCCTCGGTCGACCGCCTCCTGAATTCTCTTCTTCAGCTTCTCACCCTTGACGAATTTCCCTTCAAATAGGCTCTTGGTTTCGTCATCCAAGCCTCCGCCGACAATATGCTTCTTCCGGGTCATTGCCAATCCGTCCCAGGTCTCGTTTGACCACTTGACCGTCGGATGGACTGCCTTTGATGCGGCGGCGAGTGCGGCAATCTTTTCCTCAACGGTCGCGACTTTCTTGACTTTCGCGAAAGCCAAGGGTGAAAGCGCGAAAGCCGCACCGATGCATGCACCCAGAGTGGGGTTCTTTACACAGGCGGCCGCGTCGTAAATTCCGATCAAGTCCGCATGGGCTTGAGCCGACTGGAAGGCGACAGATGGGTCGAAGTAAGTGTTATCCGAGGCGATGAGACACCACGGAGCCGCCGCAGTTGCAGGACAAGCACGCTTCTTCTTTTGCTGCTGCTGTTTCTTCTGCTCTTCTTCTGCCTTGCGCTGAGCTTCGGCCATGTCTGCGCGCAGCCGATCCATGGCGCTGTCCCATGCCTGCGACGCGGCTGATTGGGCGGCATCGGAGTCCTTGCCCGCTTGGAGGGCTGTGTGGCGGGCATCATCGGCGGCTTCCTGGGCCTGCTCGGCGGACTGCCGTGCATAGCGGAAGGAGAACTCTGCGCTGGCTGCGGAAGCTTCGGCGCTGACGGCATCCCTGTCGGCGGCTTCGGCAGCCTTGCTGGCGGTCTTGGCGGACGCGGCGGCCCGTGAAGCTGAGGCACTGGCCTCGTCCGCGGACTTGTCAGCGTCTAGTGAGTAACCCTCGGCGTCGTCCGCAGACTTCTGTGCTTCTGCCGCCGCCTGCTTCGCCTCAACCTCAGCACCGGCAGCAGTTGCTGCTGCATGCTTCGCCAGGGCCGCATTCCTCCGCGCCAGCGCGGCAATTTCATCTGCCTTGAATATCATGCGCTGGACTTGGGCAGTGTGGACAGCAGTGAGCTGATCCTTCCGGACAGCCATGTACTGGCCGGCCTGAACAAACTCGTGGACCTGCTGGACCGAACCGGACAGTGCGACCCTTGCGGCAGACTTCAGCTCGGGGCTGCCCGTGCTGAACAATTGCACCGCGTGAAGACGGTTATCTTTGTTATGTGCCGCAAATTGGCCGCTGGCCAGGAATGTCGCGAGAACCTTCGACTCGCCGTTCCTAAGCGCGGCTTCTGCTGCCTCCTTTGTAGCGGTGCCGCCAGTACTGTGAATCTGGGCGATACGCAACCTGTAGTCGGTGACCGCTGCATCGTGCTGTCCCGTGGCGAGAAACGCGGTTACTTGCGCGTCTGCCTTCTGGAGGACTCCTGCTGCAGCAGATCGGACGGATTCGTAGGGGCTGCTGGTGGAGAGCTGGGCTACTTGCTGGCGAGCTGTCTGCGCGCTGGCCTTCGTCCATCCAGTCCGCAGGTAGTGCAGGACCTCGCTGTCGTCACCGCCCAGAGCCGCGGCCGCGGCCGCCTGGTTGATCCCGTTTTGAGACTTCATTGCGTCTAGAGCGAGGCGGCGGCCGTCATCGGCGATGGTCTTGATGTCCGGGCCGGGGTTATTGGCTCTTGTGGCGAGCTGTGCGGCCCGTTCTTCGAGCTCCTTCGCCTCACTGGCCTTGGCACCGAGGCTGGTGACGAGGCTGGTGTCGAGTTTCTTCAGATCCTGAGCGCGCGCGATTCCCGCAGCCGTACGACCGGCAAGGTCTTCGTCCTCGGTGGCCCGGGCGAGCCGGTAAATCTCCTTGGCGGTCAGCACAGCGTCCGTGGCTGTTCCGGCAGCCTTCTTGGCTTCGTCGGCGTGGGTGCGGGATTCGCCAGCAGCGTCGGTTGCCTTGTCCGCGTTCTCTGCAGCGGATTCGGCGGCATCGGCTGCCTTGTTGGCGTGCTCGGCAGCGTCGGATGCCCGATCGCGCGCCTTGAAAGCGTAGGTGGCGGACTGGTTGGCCAGGTCCCGGGCGGCCACTGCCGCCCGATTGGCTTCCTTGGCATAGCGGCGCGTCTGTGCCGCGGCATCGCGAGCTGCGCCGGAGTGGCCGCCGGCCTGTTCTGCGAAGGTGCTCGCACGCTCGGCTGCGGCAGCCGCCTTGTCGGCGTCTCCTCCCGCATCTACTGAGGCTTCCGCGGCCAGTGCTGCTTGCCTGGATGCCTCGCCAGCCTTGGTAGCGGCCGCAGCTCCGTCCACGGCTGCCTTGGCTGCCTGGCGAGCGCGCTGGGCAGCGCCCTTCGCGTCCTTGGCCTCCCCCGCCTTGGTGACCACCGCGCTGGCTGCGTTACGGGCGTCAGTCGCTGCGTCGGCGGCGCCGATAGCAGCATTCGCAGCTTGTGCCGCAGCGCTGGCCGCTATGCGGGCGGATTGGTTGGCTGCGTGGGCAGCACTGATCGCCTGCTGGGCCGCTGCAGAAGCACCCTGCGCGGCATTGGCAGCCTTCTTCGCGAATCCAGCGGCAGCAAAGGCGTCGTCCTTGGCGGACTCGGTCTGCCGGGCAGCTTCCTCAGCATCAAGCTTGGCCAGTTGGGCAGCCAGCACAGCGCGCTTGGACGCCGCCTGCGATGCTTTGGTCGCGAGGTCCGCTTTGCGCCCCGCTTCAGTTGCTTCCTGCGCAAGCTGTGCAACAGTGGCTCGCTCCTGGTCACGGTTGCGGGCCAGGAACTGACCCACTTCCAGGAACTCAAGAACGTCTTCCGGAGTGCCGGTCAGCGCGAGCTGAGCTGCTTCCCGTGTCGCGAGGCCACCCTGGCCGTGGATATCCAGCACGCGCAGACGGTCGTCCGTCTCCTGAGCAGCGAACTGGCCTTCATCCAGAAACTTCCGAACATCGTCCGGAGTTCCTCTCAGCGCCGCTGTTCCTTGTTCGCGGACGGCCGGGCCACCAGCGCTGACTATCTGAGTGACGGCGAGGCGCTGGTCCTTTTCCATAGGCTGTTGCCAGCCCGAGCGCAGGAAATCCCGTACGTCGGCAGGATTTTTGGTTCTCAGGGCATTGCTGGCTGCCTCGCCCAGGGCAGGGCCGGCGACACTCACCATCTGGACTGCGATCAGGCGGTCATCGCGCTCTTCAGCAGGACCCAGAGCAGTGGTGAGGAATCCCCTGATGACCTCTTCAGAGGCGACGAGGGCGACTTCTGCTTCCTGTTTCACTTCACTGCCGCCCCGGGCCCATGCCTGGACTGCCAGCGCGCGGTCGGTCAGTGGGGGCGTGTCGTCAACGTCTTCAGTCCCAGCCGCAGGTGCGGTGCTTACCAGGCTTGCCAACAGTGCGCCCGAAAGAGCAACCACGCACATGTCACGCAGTCTCGATGACCGGGACGCCTGACACTGAGGTGAGCTCACTGCTCCCCGCCAGCGCCGATGTCTTGTCGACACTAGATCGATCCTTCCTTGTTGAGATCATGATCACACTCACCGGGCGATATGTCCGCTTTGGTCGCTTATCGCCATCGAAACAATGGCAGGAGGAATCGACTTCTCCCCGGACTGCCGCTTCCTGGTTGCGGTAATGGCGCTTCAACCTCACCTCGAATCAAGGAAGTTGAAGACGCTGACCATGATCTTTATGCAGGTTCAACGGATGCGAATCTTATGGCAAGATTTCCGTCGCTCAGCAACTGCATTGAAAGGACACAGTGTTGTCACACCGCTCCCGGAACACTCTGATAGCAGGCATTGCCAGCGTCACCGCAGCACTCGTTACACTGACTTTCCTCACGACCGCTCAGGCTGCCCCCCGATCGGAAGCGACTCAAGCCGCAGCCGACAACTCGATGCCCAGCGCCTCCGAAGGCTTCGACTACCCGGATGCAGAGCGTATTCTTCAGGATCGAAAAATTACGCTGAAGCGTGGAGACGGCCGCATCCTGCTCACGGACTGCTCCAACGCATGGGACATCTCGGTCGAGTCCATGCAGGCCGGCACCGGGGACTACTGCTTCAGCATCCAAGGGAAGACCGGGTACCTTACCCTCGAACTCCCCCGTGCATTCAATATCTGGACTGAAGAGCACCCGATTCGCGCCACGCTCATACCGGAAGGAAGCACCGAGAAGACCACGATCGAGGTTCCTGAAAACTCGATGACGTCCGTGGGTGAGGGTGACAACCAGACCGGGAAAAAGCGGTCCGCGCTCGTCGAGCTGCGCGCAACCGGTTAACGGCCATTGCTCTCATACGGCGGCAAAGCCCTTGGCATAAAATCCAGGTGACGGCTTGAGACGCTACCCATGCGAGCGCGCATACCATTTTCAGCAGTGACCACGCACGGACCATTCACGTCAAAGCCTCCATGAACGTCACTGCCCTCAGATTCTGAACTCCTCTCACCTGGCAACACGCCACAGCCTGACAAGGAACCACCATGTCTGCGCGACGTACTCGCAGCACCTGGCTCGCCGGCATAACCACCGCGGCCGCAGCGGCCAGCCTCATCAACCCCGCCTCCGCAGGGGCGGCCACAGGCACGCAGGCCAGCAACAACCACGGCTTCACAGCCCGAGTGCTGGTGGGAGACAAGGACCCCACGCGCGGCTGCTCTGCTGCGCTAGTTTCCCGTGAATGGGCCGTCACCGCGGCGTCCTGCTTCGCTTCCGACCCGACCCAGGTCACGGCAGGCACCCCGAAGCAGAAGGCCACCATCACCGTCAGCCGTACGGACCTCTACGCCGGCACTGCGCACACCAGCGCTATCGCCGAACTGGTCCCCGCTCAAGGCCGCGACGTGGTGATGGCCCGCCTCGCGACCTACGCCCCTGCCGACATCCCCGTCGTAGCCCTGGCCGACACCCCGATGAACGTCGGCGACGAGGCGACCTTCGCCGGGCTGGGCCGTACG
Organism: Streptomyces sp. NPDC003691; assembly: GCF_053981115.1. Lineage (NCBI taxonomy): Bacteria > Bacillati > Actinomycetota > Actinomycetes > Kitasatosporales > Streptomycetaceae > Streptomyces > Streptomyces sp. NPDC003691. Next base: position 15,479 of record NZ_JBSFNQ010000099.1, read on the forward strand.
AAGACCGAGTGGGTCCCGGCCAAGGTGCACACGGCGAACTTCACCATCGACGGCACCGACGCCACCACCCTGGCAATCTCCGGCAAGACCACAGGTGACTCCGTCTGCCAGGGCGACATCGGCGGTCCGCTGCTGCGTGAGACGGACAACGGCCCCGAGCTCGTCGGCCTGGCCACCCGCTCCTGGCAGGGCGGCTGCCTCGGTACCAGCGCGAGCGAGACCCGAACCAACGCCCAGGCGGTGCGCACCGACGATCTGGGCGAGTGGATCAGCGCCACTGCCAACCGGGCCTGGACCCGCCAGCTCGCGGCCGGTGACTTCTCCGGAGACGGCAAGACGGACGCGGTCGTCATCGACCAGACCGACAACAAGCTCTACGCCCACCCGGGTGACGGCAAGGGCAGCTTCACCGGCCGCAACCAGATCGGCGTGCAGTGGGAGACCAGCCGCGTCATCGCTACCGGAAACTTTGTCGGGGACAGCAGCACCGACCTTGTCGCCATCCGTGACAACGGCATCCTGCTGACCTACCCGGGCAACGGCAAGGGCAACTTCGGCACGGCCGTCACCGCCGGAACGGGCTGGAACAGCATGCGCCTGCTGGCCTCCGGCGACTTCACCGGCGACAAGAAAGCCGACCTCCTCGCCGCACACACCAACGGCACCCTCTACATCTACCCGGGCACCGGAGACGGCAAGGTAGGCAGCGGCATCGTCGCCGGTGCCGGCTGGACCGGCATCCGCCTCATCGCCGGAAGCGACTTCAACGGAGACGGCAAGGCCGACGCCACCGCCATCCACAACGACGGCACCCTCTACACCTATACCAACAACGGCAGCAACGGCTTCAACAGCGCCACCCGAGTCGGCCCCGGCTGGAAGACCACCCGCCTGATCACCAGCAGCGACTTCAACGCCGACGGTAACGCCGACCTCCTCGCCCTGCGCAACGCCAGCACCTTCTACACCTACCTCGGCAACGGCAAGGGCAACTTCACCACCCCCGTCATCACCCAGCCGTAACCATCAGCAGAACCGCAGCACAGACCGCGGGGAGCAGATCATCGCTCCCCGCGGTCACTCCCATCTGCGACAGCCCAGGCCAGGTCAGGTGAGTCCGGCGGAGGCATCGTCCATCCCAGCCGTCCTTACGCGGCATGTAGCCGAGCGGGGAGCGGGAGTGGCGAGCCTAGCCGCCCTAAGCGGTCTCACCCGCAACATCGTTGACGCGGTTGATGGGCGGTTTGCCGACCAGTGCAGTGTGGCAGCGGTGGTCGTTGCTGGGTTTCCCGCTCGCGCCGAGGTCGGCTAGGACGGCCTTTCAGGACAGGCTCTTGCGGTAGGCCCAGGCCTTGTCCGTCAGGACCCGCTCGATGCGGTTGAGGTCGTGCCGAGCGGAAGAACGCAGCTGCGCGGGCCAGGAAGGTGGCGCAGGTCGCGACTTTCTCGTCGGGTTCCGTCCGGATCCACTCAGTGATGCCGTACCACAAGTACGGCGTGGCACAGGCCGAATCGGCCGCAGAACCACACCGGGCCAACGGCGTGACAGACGTACTGCGTACGGCAACATACAGAGGGGCGGTGCTGAACAAAGTGGCCGATGATCGGGGGAAGCAGGGTCGCTCTCGACCACCGGGTTACGGCGGTGCGCACGGTGGAAGCCCGGTTCGTCAGTGCCGGGCTGTAGGTCGAGGGCCCTTACGTACCCTGTGCCTATGCCGCGACCGCAGGCACAGCAGGGGTTGAGCCGGGGCATCGTGCGGCAGCCTCCGGGTGAGGGCGAAGCGGTCCGTGCCCGAAGTCCCCTGAACCGTCGGGCCGTTCGTCCGCAGGAGTGCCCACAGGCGGAGAACCGTGCTCTAGGGTTCACGGGTGTCTGATACGGCGTTCGGGACTCTGGTACGCGACCATGCCCGCCCGGCACCGGAGTCGACGGCCGCCGAGGTGACCGAACGGGTCTGCCGCTGGCTGCGGGCCGTCGAGGGTGCCGGGCTGGCAGCCCGTTTCGACCGGGCCTTCGAGGTGCTGGTCCCCCGTGAGCCGCCGCGTCTCGGGGCGCTGCTGGCGCTCACCGGGCCGGCCCTTGCGGCCTGCCGGGCGGGCGGTGCTCCGGCGGGGGGCCTCGCGGCGCTGCCGGGCGGACTGGAGCGGCGCTTCGGTGCCCCGCTGCCGCCCTCGCTGACCGCCTTCTGGGAGCTGCGGGCACGCAGCCCGCACTGGCGGGCGCTGTTCTCCGCGCTGACCGGCCCGGAGGTCTTCGACCCCGCCGCCTATCTCGACGGGCACGACTACGGTCCCGAGTACCGGCTGTCGGTGGCCCGGGTGGGCGATGAGGTCCACCCGGTGTACGAGTCCCTGGACGACGACGAGTACGGGGAGTGGTTCGATGCCGCTCCGGAGGCGGACCGTGCCACGGCCGCCACCTGGCGGAGTCTCCGGGCCGGGGACCGCGTGATGCTCGACCCGGCCGTCGCCCTCGGGCTGGTCCAGATCGCCTCCGGCGGCGGCGAGTGGGTCGCACTCGTCGGCGACTGGCGTACGGACGACGGCGAGTCGCCGCTGTTCCGGGCCGGGGACGACTACGAGGGCTACGCGCATCTGCTCGGCACGAGCGTGCCGCAGTGGCTCGGCCTGGAGGTCGACGCGACGATGGACCGGCTGGCCGAGGCGGACCGCGCCGCCGTGGCGCCGGACGCGTAACCGGGAGCGGCGTTGTGTAGCCGGAGGGAGCGGTGTTGTACGGGGCCGCTCCCGTACAACACCCCTCCCCCTCCGGCGGCCCCCGGAGCTCCGAAAGAACAACGGGCCCGGCGCAGGCCGGAAGAGCGCCGGGCGGGCGCCGGACGGGGGCGGTCAGTCGCGGGACGTGATGGCCGTGAAAGGGCCGGGGGCCGCCGTCAGCTCCGCCCAGGTGCCCTGCTGGACGATCCGGCCGCCGTCGAGGACCGCGATCAGGTCCGCGCGGCGCAGCGTCGCCGGGCGGTGGGCGATCAGCAGCACGGTGCACTCCGGCAGTGCGGCGAGCACCTCCGCGTCGCCGACGCCGTCGAGGCGGGCCGTGGTCTCGTCGAGGACGAGCACCCGCGGCCGGGTGAGCAGCGCCCGGGCCAGCGCGATCCGGGACCGCTGGCCGCCGGAGAGGGTGGTGCCGCGTTCGCCGACGGCGGTGTCGTAGCCGTCGGGGAGCCCGGCGGCGATCCGGTCGACTCCGGTGGCCCGGGCGACCTCCCGGATCTCCTCGTCCCCGGCGGCCGGTGCGGAGAGCCGGAGATTGTCCGCGAGCGTGCCGTGGAAGAGCGGGGTGTCCTGGCCGACGACGGCGACCGCGCCGCGGAGGGCGCCGTCGGACAGCTCGCGCAGGTCCACGGACGTCCCGTCGGCACCCACGAGTTCGACGGTGCCGCACGCCGGGTCCCAGAAGCGGGCCAGCAGATGCGCACAGGTCGACTTGCCCGCCCCCGAGACTCCGGTGAGCGCGAGCCGGGTACCGGCGGGCACGCACAGGTCGAGGCCGTGGAGCACCGGAGCGCCGCCGTAGTCGGCGTGGACGCCCCGGAACCGTACCCCCAGCGGTCCGTCCGGAACGGGGCGGGGCCGGGCGGGCGGCGGGGCGAGCGCCGGGGCATGGGCGGCCGCCCGGACCCGGGCCGCCGCCGCCCGCAGCCCGCCCGCCTGCCCCGCGGCGGCCGTCGCGTCGGCGACGGGGGCGAGGACGCCGAGCGCGAGCGCGAGCGCGGCGGGGGCCCAGGCACCGCCGATCCGGTATCCGGCGACGGCGACCACGCCCAGCAGCGCGGCGGTCACCAGCAGATCGCGTACCGCCGCCGAGCCCGCCTCCCAGGTGTGCTCGGCACGCTGGGCCCGGCCCAGTTCGCGGCCGTCGGCCCGGAGGCGGTCCCGCATCCGGCCGAGGGCGCCGAAGGCGAGGAGTTCGGGCAGCCCGTCGACGGCTTCGACGGTACGGGCGGAGAGCCGGGCGGCCGCCCGGCGGCTGCGGGCGGCCCGCCGGGCCCTGGACCGGCCGTCCAGCAGCGGCAGCAGGGCCAGCAGGGCCGCCGCGAGCAGTACCGGCGGCAGCAGCCCCGGTTCGACGGTCCCGAGCACGGCGGCCCCGGCCCCGAACACGGCCGTGGTGGCGGCGAGCTGGGCCACCGCGTGGGCGTAGAAGAACTCCAGCGCCTCGACGTCCGCGAGCGCCGCCGACGCGAGGTCTCCGCTGTCCCGGCCGCCGACCCGGGCGGGCGCGCTGCGGGCCAGCCCGTCGAAGACCCGTATCCGCAGCTCCGCGAGGACCCGGTAGGCGAGATCGTGGGAGAGGTCCATCTCCCACCAGGTGACGACGGCCCGCAGGACGACGAGCCCGGCCAGCGCCGCCACCACCCCGGCGCCGGGCGCGCCGCCGCCGGTGACGGCGGTGCCCACGGTGTGGGCGGCGAGGGCGACCAGGGCGACGAGCCCGGACTGCGAGAGCAGCGCGGCGGCGAAGGTGCGGGCGGTGGTGGCCCGGTGGGCGAGCAGTACGGGAAGCAGGGCCCGCAGCGCGCCGCGTTCGGGCAGGCCGGAGGCGGGTACCGAGGGCGCCTCGGGGGCTGCCGGTTGGTCCGTGGCCGGGTGCGCGGCCCGTTCCGTGGTGGGATCCGTGGTGGGATCCGTGGCCGGCTGCCCGGTGGGTTCCGTGGTCCGCGTCATGCGGTGGTGCTCCTCTCGGGTTCGGTAAGGCCGGTGGCCGTTCCGGGGAACGGCACCCCGGCCGGGCCGGGGCTCCCGGACGCGGCGGCCGCCAGCGTCGCGTACAGGCCGCCCGCGGCCAGCAGGCTCGTGTGGTCGCCGACCGCGTCCACCCGGCCGCCGTCCAGGACGACGATCCGGTCCGCGTGCCGGACCGCGTCGAGCCGGTGGGCGACGACGAGGCAGGTACGGCCCCGGGCCGCGGCGGTCAGGGCGCGGACGATCCCGGCCTCGGCGCGCTCCCCCACCGCGCTGGTCGCCTCGTCGAGCACCAGCACGGGGGCGTCGGCCAGCAGGGCCCTGGCCAGGGCGATGCGCTGGCGCTGGCCGCCGGAGAGCGCGGCGCCGCGTTCACCGACGGCGGTGTCGTAGCCGTCGGGCAGGGCCAGGATCTCGTCGTGGATCCCGGCGGCCCGGGCGGCGGACCGGAGTTCGGCGTCGGTGGCACCGGGCCGGGCGAGCCGCAGGTTCGACGCGACCGACGAGGGGAAGAGGTACGTCTCCTGGGAGACGACGGCGATTCCGCGGCGCAGGGCCGCGAGGGTGAGGCCGGTGAGGGGTTCGCCGTCGGCGAGGATCCGGCCCCGGGCCGGGTCGGCATGGCGCAGCAGCAGCCCCAGGAGGGTGGTTTTGCCCGCTCCGGAGGGTCCGACGATCGCGGTGGTCCGTCCGGCGGGCGCGGTGAATGCGACTCCGTCGAGGGCGGGACGGGCGGCCCCGGGGTGGGTGAAGTGGACGTCTTCGAGGCGGAGGGCGGGGGCGGTGGTCCAGGGCCGGTCGCGGGTGCCGTCGTCGGGCACCCCGCCGGTCGCGGTCCGGAGCCGTCCGATGCCGTCGGCGGCGGACACCCCGAGATATCCGGAGTGCCATTCGCGGGCCAGGTCGCGTACCGGCCGGAAGCACTCGGAGACGAGCATCAGCAGCAGATACGTTTCCACGGGGGTGGCGGTGCCCGTGGTCGCCGACCAGCAGGCGACGAGGACGGCGGCGACGGTGCCGCCCTGGACCGCGAGATCGGTGATGCCGGTGTCGACGAGGGACACCCGGAGTTTGGCGACCGTGGCGCGGTGGAGCCGGTCGGAGTGGGCGGAGAGCCGGGCGCGGGTCCGGCCGGTGGCCCCGGCGGCCCGGAGCGCGGCCATCCCCTGGAGAGCCTCCAGATAGTCGGCGGCGAGGGTTTCGTACGCCCCCCAGTGCTGCTGTCCGCGCCGCGCCAGCAGCCGGTCCCACCAGCGGGGGGCGAGCAGGGCGAGGACGAGGGCGGGGCCGAGGACGGCGACCGCGCGCGGTTCGACGGCCGCGACGGCGGCCAGCAGGAGGGGCGGCAGAACGCAGGTGACGGCCAGTTGGGGCAGATAGCGGGAGAGGTAGGCGTCCGCGCCCTCCACCCCGTCGACGAGGACGGCCCGCAGCGCCCCGGCCCGCTCGTCGCTGCCGCGGACCGGCCCGGTGCCGCCGATCCGGGTCAGGAGGACGTCGCGCAGGCCGGTCCGCGCGGTGGTCCCGGCCGTGACGGCGGTCCGCCGCTGCCAGGGTGTGAGCAGGGCGCGTACCAGGGCGGTGGCGGCGACGGCGGCCAGCAGCCCGGGCAGGGGTCCGGTGGAGCCGCGGGCGACGGCCGCGAGGGCGTAGGCGAGGAGCACGGCCTGGACGGCGTGGGTGACGGCGACGGCGGCCAGCAGCGCGGTGGCGAGGGCGAGGGGCCGGCGCGCGGTCCGCGCGGCACGCACCAGTTCGGGGTGGAGCATCATGCGGGGCGGTTCTCCTCTGCGGTGCGGGAGCGGGGGGCGGGGGGAGTGGGAACGGGGGTGGTGCGGTACGCGGGCCGGGGCGATGCGGTGCGGAAGCGGGGGTCGTGCGGTACGCGGGCCGGGTGCCGGTGGCCCGGACGGCTTGCGTGCGCGGTGAACGGTTGCGGGCTCATGACCGGCCGGCCGGCCGGTCCGTCCGCCGACCGCCCGGACCCGGCTTCCATGCGCCCGGGCACGGCTTCCGTGCTCCGCGGACGACTGCGGGCCCGGGGCCGTGCCCCCTCCGGCGCCCGGGCGTCCGTCAACCGGCCGCGCGTGGCGGCCACGGCTTCACGGCCGGCCGTCCGGCGGGCCCGAGAACGCCAGGCCGTGGACGATCCACCGGCGGCCCGGCGGCCCGCCGAGCGCCGCGCCGAGGTCGGCGCGCTGCCAGGAGCCGACGGGGCGGGCGGGCACCCCCAGGGCGGTGGCGGCGAGATGGGCGTGGCCGACGCCGTATCCGGCGAGCAGATGGTCCCGGCGGATCCGGGCCGGTCCGGCCGCCGACGGGCAGCCGACGGCGAGGAGTACGGCGCCGGTGCGGGCGATCCAGCCCTGGCCCGCGGCCCATTGGGCGAGGGTGTCCAGGACCGGACCGACCGCTTCCGTACGGAGCCCGCGTCCGGCGGGGGTGAGCAGTGCGGGCCGTTCGCCGCCCACCGCCAGCCACCACTCGGGCCCTTCGGGCGCGGCGGCCCGGGCGGCCGTCAGAACGTGCCGCAGCAGTCGGCCGGAGGGGCGGCCGCCGGTGGTGAGGAGGGCCGGTTCGGCGCTGCGGCGGGCCCGGAGGACCACCGGGTGGGCGGACCGGCGCGCGGTGTACCAGGTGCCGTGCCCGCCGCCCGCCGCCGCGAGGAGGCGCAGGACTCCGCGCGCCCCGGCGATGTCGGGGTGCGGCGCGGGAGGCACGGGGCCGGGCCCGTACCGCTCCCGGGCCAGCGCCGCCAGCCCCGGGAACGACGCCTCCGGATCCTTCCTGGCCAGCGCCGCGTACTCGTCGCCGCCGA
>NZ_JBSFNQ010000100.1:0-22601 GCF_053981115.1 Streptomyces sp. NPDC003691
CTTCGTGCCCTATACGGTCATCAGCTCCATCGGCACCATCACCAACTCGATGGTGATGGTCCTGGCGTCCGTCGTGGTGGCCTTCGGTCTGTTCACCCCGGACAGCGGCGCCCGCAGCTCGCCGTTCCGCACGTCCTCCGCGCGGACGTCGTACAGCCCGCCGCCGTCCAGCAGCAGCCAGCGCGTGATCCCGATCGACTCCAGGAACGGTACGTCGTGCCCGGCCACGATCAGCGCGCCCTCGTAGGCGTCGAGCGCCGCCGTCAGCTTCCGTACGCTCGCCATGTCCAGATTGTTCGTCGGCTCGTCGAGCAGCAGCAGCTGGGGCGCGGGCTCGGCCAGCAGCAGACAGGCCAGCGCGGCCCGGAACCGCTCACCGCCGGAGAGGGTCCCGGCCGGCCGGTCGGCCTTCGCGCCCTTGAAGAGGAAGCGTGCCAGCCGGGCCCGGATCCGGTTGGCGGTGGCGCCGGGCGCGGCCCGGGCCACGTTCTCGACGACGGACAGCGCATCGTCCAGGACATCCAGTTTCTGCGGGAGGAACCGCAGCGGCACCAGCGTCTCGGCCTCGCCGCCGGCCGGGGCCAGCTCGCCCGCGATCGTCCGCAGCAGGGTCGTCTTGCCCGCGCCGTTCCGGCCGATCAGGGCGATCCGCTCCGGCCCCCGGATATCGAAGACGCCGCGCACCTCGGTGCCGTACCGCAGCCGCAGATCCTTGAGCCACAGCACCTCGCGGCCCGGATGGACCGTGGTGTACGGCAGTTCGATCCGGATCTCGTCGTCGTCCCGCACCGCTTCCAGGGCCTCGGTCAGCCGCTCCTTCGCCCCCGCCAGACGTTCGGTGTGCAGGGTGCGCTGCTTGCCCGCCGACTGCTGGGCCGCGCCCTTGAGCGCGTTCGCGACGACCTTCGGCACCCGCTTCTCGGCCTGCGCCTTGTTTGCGTACCGCTGCCGCTTCGCCAGCTTCACCCGGGCATCCACCAGCTCCCGCCGCTGCCGCCGCACATCGGCCTCGGCGACCCGCACCATCCGTTCGGCCGCCTCCTGCTCCGCGGCGAGCGCCGCCTCGTAGGCCGAGTAGTTGCCGCCGTAGGAGACGATGCCGCCGTCGCGCAGATCGGCGATCTGGTCGACCAGCTCCAGCAGTTCGCGGTCGTGGCTGACCACGACCATCACCCCGGACCAGGCGGCCACCGCGTCGTACAGCCGGTGCCGGGCGTACCGGTCGAGGTTGTTCGTCGGTTCGTCGAGCAGCAGCACATCCGGCCGGGCCAGCAGCAGCGATGCCAGCTTCAGCAGGACGCCCTCGCCGCCGGACACCTCGCCGATCGTACGGTCGAGCCCGATCCGGCCGAGGCCGAGCCGGTCCAGCGTCGCCAGGGCCCGCTCCTCGACGTCCCAGTCGTCGCCGACGGCGGCGAAGTGCCGCTCGTCGGTGTCGCCGCGCTCGATGGCGTGCAGCGCGGCGCGGGTCCCGGCGATGCCCAGCACCTCGTCCAGCCTCAGTGCGGTGTCGAGGGTCAGGTTCTGCGGCAGCCGGCCGACCTCGCCCACGGTGCGGACGGTGCCGCCCGACGGCGTCAGCTCACCGGCGAGCAGTTTCAGCAGGGTCGACTTGCCGGAGCCGTTGAGGCCGATCAGCCCGGTGCGGCCGGGGCCGGCGGCCCACTGGAGGCCGTCGAACACCCCGGTGCCGTCCGGCCAGGAGAAGTCGAGGTCGATACAGGCGAGGTGGGTCGATGACGCGGTCATGGAGTCTCCTGTCGCAGGGTGGCGAATGGGCGGCGGGGAGACACCGGAAGCGGGCGACGACGGAGAACGGGACGAGCAACGCCGGAAACAGCGGGCGGGATCACGGGAAGGCGCCGGAAGGGCGGCCCGCGGAGGCCCGTGGGACGGGGAAGACCGAAAGAGCGGCCCCGGCCCGGGAGAACGGCTCGAACGTCGAGGTCGCACGCGAAACGCCCACACGCCGTAACCGACGGTGGCGCACGGTGTCCCGGACCTCAGACCTTCAACGTTCTACTCCGATCGGTGGCGACAGCGACGTGGACGAACGTAGCCGGGGGCCGGACGGGCGGTCAACGGAATAACGGGGCTGCCGCGGGGGCGCTCGGGGGAAACCCCCGGACGGTGTCCTGTCCCATCGGACCCTGACCGGTCTCACCGGTCTCACCGGAGTCCGACGGCCATTCTGTTCGTCTCATCGACACATGATCACCACCATGGGTGTCTGCGGACCGGGCCGCGTATCCTCGGCCGGGTGCCTCGCCGTTCGAAGAAATCCCGCCGGCTGGTCGCCGACGGGCGCCTGTACATGTGGAAGACGCGCCACAGCCACCGAAGGGACCACGACGGCCGGTCCGTGGACTGCCGCCAGATCCTCACGCTGACCCCGCAGCCGGCCGGCACCGGCGGCCTACTGCGCATGGTCTTTGCCGATGGGCCGGGCCGGTACGTGCCGGGCAGGGCCCCTTTCGGTTCCGGGGATGTGGGCTTCGCCCAGGGCCCGGGCCTGAACCTGCACGAGCCGGGCGCCGTCCGTGCCCTGCTCGACGTAGCGCTGGCCCATGGATGGCAGCCGGGGGAGCGACGGGCAGTGGAGGTCGACGGCTGGCCCTTGCTGGAGGCAGCCGCCGAGCGAGCCGGGGAGGCAGGCGCCGCGGGTCCGTAAGAGGTCCGTAGGAGGCAACTCCCCTGCACCCGGCTTCGTCGGTCCCCGGACCGGCCTCCGTGCAGTGACCAAGCTCCGGTGAGACCGGGCAAACGCCCCCGGGACGGGGCATCCGGGAACCGCCGGCCGGGAATCCGCCGGACCGGGGTCGGCAGGACCGGGGTCAGCAGGCGTCGCGCAGCAGCCGCACCAGGTCGTGGTCGAGATCGAGATACCGGGACTCCTGCCCCGACGGAACCACGCCCTGCACCCGGTCCAGGAACCGCCGCACCTCCGAGGTGCGGACATGGACGACCGCGATGCCCTCGGGAGCGTGGAACTCGACGACCGTCCGGTCGTAGCCGTACGGCCGGATCCGGACGTCCCCGTCGCCCGCGGGCCGCTCCACCCCCATCGCCAGCAGCTCCCGGGCGAAGGCCCAGGCGAGGTCGTTCCCCTCCAGGGTCGCGTCCGCCGGGAACGCCATCCGCACCGCGTAGGGGTCGCCGGTCTCGTAGCGGAGCAGCGCCTGTACGGGCTCCGCGCGGGGGGCCGAGGCGACGATCCTGGCGTGAACGGGTTGCTCGATGACGGTGATTGCGGACATGGTCCCCCCTGCTTCTGCACGCGCGCGCCCCGCGGACGTCCTCTGGCACCCGGAAGGACGTGGGGACCGGTACTTCCGGTGCACTGCACAGGTACGTGACCTGCGTCACCTTCGCCGGGGACGGCTTGACGCGCCGGGAAAGCGGAAGGGGGATCGCGGGTCCGGGCGGTCAGTTCGGCGGCTGCTGCCGGTACGGCGCCAGCTCCGGGGCCGTCCGGGTGGCGGTGAACTCGGTGATCCGGTACGCGCATACCCCGCCGGCCGTGAACGGGTCGGCCGCCACGATGTCCTCCATCCGGGCCCGGTCGTCCCCGACGGCCAGGATGATCCCGCCGTCCCGCGGGTTCTTCCGCCCCGACGCGATGAACACACCCTCCTCGAAGAGCCGGTCCACCCAGGCGATATGGGCGTCCATCAGGGCGTCGGCCCGCTCCAGCGGCGCGGTGTAGGTCAGTTCCAGTACGAACATGGCCGCCAGGCTACGACACCGGCCACCGCCCCGGCGGCGGGGCCTGCGTAGGGTGGGGGCGCATGACGCTGATCGACATCCCCGACGGCTGGCCGCGCGACGAGGCCGCGGCCCTCGCCGTCCAGGACGGACTCCGCGACCGGGTGGTCACCGGCGAACCCGGGCCGCCCGTCGGCGAGGGCACGGTGACCGGGGTGGACGTGGCGTACGACGACGAACGCGACCTGGTCGCCGCGGCCGCCGTGACCCTGGACGCCGGCACCCTCGACGTCGTGGCCCGGGCGACGGCGGTCGGACGGGTCGCCTTCCCTTACGTCCCCGGGCTGCTGGCCTTCCGTGAACTCCCCGCGGTCCTCGCGGCACTGGACGGCCTCGGCGCACCGCCCGGGCTCGTCGTCTGCGACGGCTACGGGGTGGCCCATCCGCGCCGGTTCGGGCTGGCCAGCCATCTGGGCGTGCTCACCGGACTGCCCACGATCGGCGTCGCCAAGAACCCCTTCGTGTTCCGCCACGACGAGCCGGGCCCGGCCCGGGGAGCGGCCGCGCCGCTGACCGACGCCGGGGGCGAGGAGGTCGGCCGGGCGCTGCGGACCCGGACGGACGTGAAGCCGGTGTACGTCTCCGTGGGCCACCGGATCACCCTGGACGCGGCCTGCGCCCACACCCTCCACCTCACCCCTCGCTACCGCGTCCCCGAGACCACCCGCCACGCGGACCGCCTCTGCCGCGACGCCCTCACGGCGGCGCTGCGCGCGGTCTGAGCCGGGCGCGGTCCGAGCAGGGCGCGGTCCAGGCCGGGCGGGGTTTGAGCCGCGCGGGGGAGCCGGACCGCGCGGGGCCGCCCGGGCCGCCCCGGGCGGCCGCGCGCCCCGAGTCCGGGGGCGCGCCCTGTCGTTCCGCCGACCGGCCGTCACCGGCGCCCGGGCTCCGGTCGCCCGGGGCGCGGGTGGTGCAACGGCCCCCGCGGACCCGGTGCCGCGCCCGCCTCGTGTCCGGCCGCGCGCCCGGCGCCCCACCGGCAACCCGGTGAATCCACCGGGCCGCTCCGGGCAAACCCTTGTCCGCGGTGGAGTGCGTTCTTACCATCACTGGTGTTACATCAGTTGTGTCACATGAATGCTGGGGGCCCGATGACTCCGCCGCCTACTCCGCCGCCCGCGCCGGCATCCGGGCCGACACCCGCACCGGGGGCGGGCCCGCCGGCCGGTCCGCTCGCCGGAGTCCGCGTCGTCGAACTCGCCGGTATCGGCCCCGGCCCCTTCGCCGCCATGATCCTCGGCGACCTCGGCGCCGATGTCGTCCGCGTCGACCGGCCCGGCGGCGCGGGGCTCGCCATCGACCCCGCGTACGACCTCACCAACCGCAACAAGCGCTCCGTGCTGATCGACCTCAAGGAGGACGGCGGCGCCGGAGCCGTACTCGACCTGGTGGCCCGGGCCGACGTACTGATCGAGGGCTACCGGCCCGGGGTCGCCGAGCGCCTCGGCGTCGGCCCCGACGCCTGTCTGGCCCGCAACCCCCGGCTGGTGTACGGCCGGATGACCGGCTGGGGCCAGGACGGCCCCCTCGCCGACCGGGCGGGCCACGACATCGGGTACATCGCCGTCACCGGCACCCTCGGCATGATCGGCCGGGCCGGCGAGGAACCCGCCGTCCCGGCCAATCTCGTCGGCGACTACGCGGGCGGCTCCCTCTATCTGGTGATCGGGGTGCTCGCCGCCCTCCAGCACGCCCGTACGGAGGGCGGCAGCGGCCAGGTCGTGGACGCCGCCGTCGTCGACGGCGCGGCGCACCTCGCCACGATGATCCACGGGATGATGGCCGCGGGCGGCTGGCAGGACCGGCGCGGCGCCAACCTCCTCGACGGCGGCTGCCCCTTCTACGGCTGCTACGAGACCTCCGACGGGGAGTACATGGCCGTCGGCGCCCTGGAGCAGCGGTTCTACACCGAGTTCGTCCGGCTCCTCGAACTCCCCGACTCCGCACCGGCCCGCAAGGAGTTCGACCGCTGGGACGAACTGCGGACCGCCGTCGCCGCCCGCTTCAAACAGCGGACCCGCGCCGAGTGGACGGCGGTCTTCGAGGGCAGCGACGCCTGCGTCGCCCCGGTGCTCTCGCTGCGCGAGGCGCCCGCGCATCCGCATCTCGCCGCCCGCGGCACCTTCGTGGAGCATGCCGGGACCGTCCAGCCGGCGCCCGCGCCCCGCTTCTCCGCCACTCCGGGCACGATCCGGCGGGGCCCGGCGCTGCCGGGCGCCGATACGGAGGCGGTGGCCCGGGACTGGGGCCTGCCCGCCCCGGCCGCGCCCCCTGCCCCGGCTGCGCCTCCCGCCCCGGCCGGAAACCCGGCCCCGGCCGGGCCCGCTTCCGCCGCACCGTCATCCGCACCCGGCGGGCCCGGCGACCCCGCGGCCGCGCCCGGCTGAGGGTCCGGCGGCCCGGGCCGGCCGTACGCGGGCCCGCTCCGGCCCCCACCGCCTCGCACCGCACCGCGCCCCGACCACCGGGCGTCCCGGTCCGCCGGGACGCCCGAAGTCCCCGAAAGGCAGCCGACTTGAGCACCGAAGCGTATGTGTACGACGCGATCCGCACCCCCCGCGGGCGCGGCAAGGCCAACGGCGCCCTCCACGGCACCAAGCCGATCGACCTCGTCGTCGGTCTGATCGGCGCCCTGCGCGACCGTTTCCCGGGACTCGACCCGGCCGCCGTCGACGACATCGTCCTCGGTGTCGTCGGACCGGTCGGCGACCAGGGCTCCGACATCGCCCGGATCGCGGCCGTCGCGGCCGGGCTGCCCGACACGGTCGCCGGAGTCCAGGAGAACCGCTTCTGCGCGTCCGGCCTGGAGGCCGTCAACATGGCGGCGGCAAAGATCAGGTCGGGCTGGGAGGACCTGGTGCTGGCCGGGGGCGTCGAGTCCATGTCCCGGGTCCCGATGGCCTCCGACGGCGGCGCCTGGTTCGCCGACCCGATGACCAACCACACCGTCGGCTTCGTCCCCCAGGGCATCGGCGCCGACCTGATCGCCACCATCGAGGGCTTCTCCCGCCGGGACGTCGACGAGTACGCGGCGCTCTCCCAGGAACGGGCCGCCGCCGCCTGGAAGGACGGCCGCTTCGACCGCTCCGTCGTCCCCGTCCTGGACCGCAACGGCCTCACCGTCCTCGACCACGACGAGCACATGCGCCCCGGTACCACCGCCGACACCCTGGCCGCCCTCAAACCCTCCTTCGCGGGCATCGGCGACCTCGGCGGCTTCGACGCGGTCGCCCTGCAGAAGTACCACTGGGTCGAGAAGATCGACCATGTCCACCACGCGGGCAACTCCTCCGGCATCGTCGACGGCGCCGCGCTCGTCGCGATCGGCTCCCGGGAGATCGGCGAGCGGTACGGGCTGGTGCCGCGCGCCAGGATCGTCTCGGCCGCGGTCTCCGGTTCCGAGCCGACCATCATGCTCACCGGACCCGCGCCCGCCACCCGCAAGGCGCTCGCCCGCGCCGGGCTGACCATCGACGACATCGACCTGATCGAGATCAACGAGGCCTTCGCGGGCGTCGTCCTGCGCTTCGCCCGGGACCTGGGGGTCTCCCTCGACCGGATCAACGTCAACGGCGGCGCCATCGCCATGGGGCATCCGCTGGGCGCCACCGGCGCGATGATCCTCGGCACCCTCGTCGACGAACTGGAGCGCCGGGACCTGCGGTACGGACTGGTCACCCTCTGCGTCGGCGGCGGTATGGGCATCGCCACCGTCGTCGAGCGCGTCACCGCCTGACCCGTACGCCCTCCCCGCCGTCCGCCCGCCACCCGGAGACCGCAGCCATGACCACGAGCACCTCCACCACCGGCCCGTCCCCGTCCCCCGCCGACCCGCCGGGATCCGGCGGGGCGATCCGCTGGGAGGCCGACGACACCGGTGTCGTCACCCTCGTCCTCGACGACCCCGGCCAGTCCGCCAACACCATGAACCAGGCGTTCCGCGAGGCGCTCACCGCCGTCGCCGACCGCGCCGAAGCCGAACGCGACACCATCCGCGGCATCGTCGTCACCTCCGCCAAGAAGACCTTCTTCGCGGGCGGCGACCTCAAGGACATGATCCGGCTCGGCCCCGGCGACGCCCCGCAGGCGTTCGAGGCGGGGATGGCCGTCAAGCGGGCCCTGCGCCGGATCGAGACCCTCGGCAAACCCGTCGTCGCCGCGATCAACGGCACCGCGCTCGGCGGCGGTTACGAGATCGCCCTCGCCTGCCACCACCGGATCGCCCTCGACACCCCCGGCTCCCGGATCGGCCTGCCCGAGGTCACCCTGGGGCTGCTCCCCGCGGCGGGCGGAGTGACCCGCACCGTACGCCTCCTCGGCATTGCCGACGCCCTGCTGAAGGTCCTCCTCCAGGGCACCCGCTACACCCCCCGGCGGGCTCTGGAGAACGGTCTTGTGCACGAGGTCGCCGGGACGCCCGAGGAGATGCTCGCCGCCGCCCGGGCGTATATCGACAGCCACCCGGAATCCCGCCAGCCGTGGGACGAGAAGGGCTACCGCATCCCCGGCGGCACCCCCGCCAGCCCCCGGTTCGCCGCCGACCTGCCCGCCTACCCGGCCAATCTGAAGAAGCAGACGGCCGGTGCGCCCTATCCGGCGCCCCGCAACATCCTGGCCGCGGCCGTCGAGGGCGCCCAGGTCGACTTCGAGACCGCGCAGACCATCGAGGCGCGCTACTTCACCGAGCTGGTGACGGGACAGACCGCCAAGAACATGATCCAGGCGTTCTTCTTCGACCTCCAGGCCGTCAACACGGGCGCGGGCAGGCCGCGCGATATCGAACGGCGCACGGTGACCAGGGTCGCCGTACTGGGTGCCGGGATGATGGGCGCGGGCATCGCCTACGCCTGCGCCCGGGCCGGTATCGACGTCGTCCTCAAGGACGTGTCGGCGGAGGCGGCCGGGCGGGGCCGGGCGTACTCGGCGAAGCTGCTCGACAAGGCGGTCGCCCGCGGGCGTACGACGGAGGCCGAGCGGGACGCCGTACTGGCCCGGATCACCCCCACCGCCGAGATCGCGGACCTGGCCGGCTGCGATGCCGTCATCGAGGCGGTCTTCGAGGACACCGCGCTGAAGCACCGGGTCTTCCAGGAGGTCCAGGGCGTCGTCGCCCCCGACGCCCTGCTCTGCTCCAACACCTCGACCCTGCCGATCAGCGCCCTCGCCGAAGGCGTCGAGCGCCCGGAGGGCTTTATCGGGCTGCACTTCTTCTCCCCGGTCGACAAGATGCCGCTGGTCGAGATCATCAAGGGGCGCGGCACCGGGGACGAGACGCTCGCCCGCGCCTTCGACCTGGTCAGGCAGCTCGGCAAGACGCCGATCGTGGTCAACGACTCCCGCGGCTTCTTCACCTCGCGGGTGATCGGCCGGTTCATCAACGAGGGCGTGGCGATGGTCGGCGAGGGCGTCGACCCGGCGTCCGTCGAACAGGCCGCGGCCCAGGCCGGATACCCGGCGAAGGTGCTCTCCCTGATGGACGAGCTGACGCTCACCCTGCCGCGCCGGATCCGGGAGGAGGCCCGGCGCGCGGCCGAGGAGGCGGGCGGGGTCTGGGTGCCGCACCCGGCGGACGCCGTCGTCGACCGGCTGGTGGACGAGTTCGGCCGCACCGGGCGCGCCGGGGGAGCGGGCTTCTACGACTACGCGGACGACGGGACGCGGACCGGCCTCTGGCCGGGGCTGCGGGAGCACTTCACCCGGCCGGACGCGGACGTCCCGTTCACGGACATGCAGGAGCGGATGCTGTTCTCCGAGGCGCTGGACTCCGTGCGCTGTCTGGAGGAGAACGTGCTGACCTCGGTCGCCGAGGCGAATATCGGCTCGGTGATGGGTATCGGCTTCCCCGCCTGGACGGGCGGCGTCCTCCAGTACATCAACGGGTACGAGGGCGGCCTGCCGGGCTTCACGGCCCGCGCCCGGGAGCTGGCGGAGCGGTACGGGGAGCGGTTCGAACCCCCGGCGCTGCTGGTGGCGAAGGCGGAGCGTGGGGAGCGCTTCACGGACGGCGAGGAGTGACGGCGGGGCCGGGGCCGTCCGCGCCCCGGCCCGCACCTGCGGGGTACGCGGCCGTTCGGGACCGGCCGTCGTTCGGGGCCTGCGGTCGTTCGGGACCGTTCGGGACCGTTCGGTCCCGGGTCCCGGGTCCCGGGCGCCGGGCTGTTGGGGCCGGGCCCGGGCGCCCGGTCCGGTTGCCGCGCCGCCCTTCAGGACCCCGGCTCTCCCGGTGCCGGACCGGCGTCCGCGGCGTGATCGCCCGCGGGGGCACCGTCCGGGCGGGCCGGGTCCGTACCGAACGCCGACCGCAACTCCTCCTTCAGTGACCGCTGGAAGGCGGTGACCAGGGCCTGGACCACCAGCGGACGGATCGGCGCGGACAGGTTCCGGATGGCCTCGGCCCGCTCCTCGTCGGTCTCCCCGGGCGTGCCGGGGCCATCGGGCGCTCCGTCCCGTCCCGGCCCGCCGTCCCGGTACGGCTGCCACACCTCGTCCCGGAAGAGCCTGGTCAGCTCGTGCGCCACCGAGCGGGTGTGCTCCAGAAGGACCGTGCGGGCGGCGAGGATCGTCTCGTACGCGACCGGAACGTCCAGCAGCTGCGCCGCGAGCCGCAGCAAGCCCGGGTCGACGCGGTAGGTACCCGCCTCGGGGCCGCGGGCCACCGCGCCCATGGCGTCCAGTTTGCCGATGTCGTCGTCGCCGAGCGTCCGGCCCAGCCTGCGCTCCAGTTGCGCCCGGGTGACCACCTCGGCGGAGTCCGGCACCCAGGAGGCGACCAAGGCGCGGTGGATGGCCAGATCGTGGGCGCCCATGTCCGGGGGCAGTTGCTCCAGATAGCGCTCGACTGCCGCCAGGGTCATGCCCTGGCGCTGCAACTCCTCGATGAGGGCGAGCCGCGACAGATGGCCCGGGCCGTAGTGGCCGACCCGCCGGGGGCCGATGGCCGGTGGCGGGAGGAGCCCCCGGGTGCCGTAGAACCGGATCGTCCGGACCGTCACACCCGCCCGGGCGGCCAGTTCGTCCACCGTCATCGGCTGCTCGTCCCCGGCGGTGGGCCCGCCGGGGCCGGTGGGCTCGGTGGGTCCTGTGGGGCCGGTGGTGCCGGGGACCGCGGTGGTGCCGGTAGCCATGCTGTGCCTCGCTCTCCCGGTCGTTGTCCACAGCCCGGGTGGAACAGTATTGCTGTCTCACCGCCGCTGTTGAAAGACCCGGGCCCCGGGCCGCACCGGTCCCCGCGGTGGATTTGTGCCGGACGACCCGGGCGGTGGCCGGTCCGGGACGGACCGGACGGGGGCGTGGGGAGCAGCGCGGAGGGCGGGAGACCAGGTGAAAAGGCGGAGCCCCGCCCCCCTCGCGGTGGGGGCGGGACTCCGGTGGGCGCGGCTCCGTGCGGCCGGGGTGGGCGCACACCCTGGCGGAACGGGGCGGGGCCCGGGAGGAAAGACCGTGGGGGGAGAGGCTCCGGTTCGGCTCGGGGTCGGGTCGTGGGGGGATTACGGAGGCGGTGCGAGCGGCGGTGTCGTCCGAGAAGGTGGTGCGTGTGCGGGGGTTTCCGGCTGTCCCGTGGGGTGGGGAGCCGATGACAATCCTGTCCCGGGGCGGTGGCCGAAGACATCCCCATTTACTGGGAGAGCGGGTGGCCGGGCTCGTATGGTAGTCCGATGGCTTCGCTCCGTGAGATCGAGCGCAGAACCCTCGCGACCATCGCCGACATGGGCCGCGCCGGACTGCCTTTGGACGAGTTCTTCATACGTATCCACGGCTTACTGCGGCCCGTGCTCGGCTATGACGCCGGCTGCTGGCACGGCGCCGATCCGGTCACGGGTTTCCTCACTTCGACGGTCTCGGGCGATCTGCCGCCCGGGGGCTTCGAACAGGCGGTGCATCTGGAGGCATGGTCCGACGATGCCACTCGCTTCGCCACCATCCGCGAGTCGGGCCGGCTCGCCGATTCGATCCACCGGGCCAACGGCGGCCGCCCCGAACGCAGCATCCGCTTCCGCGAACTCCTCCAGGGCCTCGACTTCGAGGACGAGCTGCGGCTGAACCTGGATGCGCAGGGCGGGCGGTGGGGTGCCGCGGCGCTGATGCGGAGCTCGGGCTCCCGCCCGTTCGGGCCGCAGGAACTCCGCTTCGCGGAACGCGTGGCGCGCGCCGTCGCCGTGTCGGTGCGCGAAGCGGCGACCGCCACCACGCTGCCGGGGACGGACCCGGACGGCCGCCCGCCGGTGCCCGCCGTGATGCTGATCGGGCCCGGCGGAAACCTGGTCAGCGCCGATCCGCAGGCGCAGCAGCTGCTCGCCTCGCTCGACGAGGAGATCACCCGGCCGGCCGGAGTGCCCACCGCCGTACTGATGGTCGCCCAGTGGGCCCGGGCCGACGCGGGCGGCGGCGGGCGGGCGCCCGGTTCGTTCGCCCGGCTGCGGGGTCCCAAGGGGGAGTGGTTCTCGCTCTACGCGTCCCTGCTGGACGGCCGGGCCGACGGCCATGTCGCGGTCGTGGCACAGCCCGCCTCCCCGACCGACGTGATGCCGCTGGCACTGCTCGCCCACAAGCTGAGCGACCGGGAGCAGGAGGTTGCGCTGCACGCCGTGCGGGGGAGCAGCACCCGGGAGATCGCCCTCACCCTCTTCCTGACCCCGGCGACCGTGCAGGACCATCTGAAGTCCGTCTTCACCAAGACCGGCGTCCGGAGCCGGCGCGAGCTGGTCGCCCTGCTGATGGCTCCCCACGCGGCATCCCTGCGCCGCCCCCCGGAGGCCGCGCCCGTCGCCGCCGGTTAGCCGTCCCGTCCCGGCCCCGCCCTGACCTGGCCCGTTCCGGCCCGGCCCGTGTCTGCGGGCCGGCGTGCCGCCCCGCGTCGGTGACCCGACGGTCCCCGCACCGGGGCCGGTGCCCCTGATCGCCCCGTGGGTGTCCCGCCCCGCGTCGGTGACCCGACGGGCCGGGCGGCCCGGGCCCGGCCGGAAGGCGGCGGCTTACGACCGGGAGCCGCCCGCCCGGCGCGCCCGCCCTCTCTCCCGCAGAAGGCGGACGCGCCGCCCGGCGTCCACGGCGCGCGGTCCCGTCGCCGGGCCGCGCGCCGCGCCGGGCGCGGGGCCCGGGAGGTCAGTACACGGTCACCCCGTACACCGACAGCGCCTCCCGCACCGGCTGGTGGATCGCCGAGCCGCTGGTCCCGGAGCAGCCGGAGCTGCCCGAGTGGATACCGAGCGCGGTGGAGCCCGAGAAGTGGGCGCCGCCGCTGTCGCCGCCCGCGGAGCAGGCGGTCGTACGGACCATGTTGTACACGGGTCCGTCGCTGTAGTTCACGGTGACGTTCACGGCCGTGACCGTCCCGGAGGTGACCTTCGTGGTCGACCCGCTCTTCTGAATGGCCTGGCCCACGATGGCGTCGGCGGCCCCCACAATGTCCTGGTAGCCGCCGTTGTAGAGGTTGACCGTGCCGGGCGGGACGTCCGTGCCGTTGTAGCGGACGATCCCGTAGTCGTTGGTCGGGAAGCTGGTGCCTTCGCGCACCCCGATCTGCGGTCCGCCCGACACCGCCGACCAGCCGGCGGCCACATTGGTGCAGTGGCCCGCGGTGAGGAAGTAGCGGGTGCTGTTCCTGACCACGTTGAAGGCGGCCGAGCAGCGGTAGCCGCCGCCGTAGATCGCGTCCCCGCCGGTGACCTCCTTGGTGAAGACCCCCGGTACGCGCTGGACGCGTACGGCGTCGCCCAGGGAGGCGGCCACGGTCCGCAGCCTGCCCAGGGAGCGCGGGCTCAGCGACTGGTCCGCTTCGATCACGACCCGGTTGGCCGAGGGGTCGATGCCCCACGAGGTCCCGGGAATCTTCGCCCGGGCCTCCAGGACGCCCATCGCGTCCTCCAGTTGTGCCGTGGACCGTTCGACGATCCGGGCCCGGGCGCCCGAGGCCCGGACCTCCTCGGCGGCGGCCGCGTCGGTCACGTTGACGGTGAGTTCTCCCGTACCGGAGTCCAGGTAGGAGCCCGCGCCGCGGTCGCCGAGCGTCTGCTCCAGCTCCGTGTCGAGCGCGTAGGCGGCCGCCGACGCGGCCACGCCGGGCCCCGGCGTGGGAGCGGGGGCCGGTCCTGGCGCGGCGGTCGCGGTGCCCGCTCCGATGCCCGCCGCGGGCAGGGTCAGCAGAACGGAAAGGGCGATGCGCGCACCGAGCGTGCGTCTCATGGGGGTGGTCTCCTTCGCAGCGATCCTCGGGTGGATTGTGGGGGTTTGCGAAGAGCAGTGTGGACCGGACCGGGCCCGGGTCGCCGGATCAATGTGGCATGCCCCTGTCAGTCGGACAAGGGCGCATGGTGGTGTGCCCGGGGCTCGTGGGGGCCGCGGGCGCCGGTCTTCTGACACCCCGTCGGGGCCCGGCGGCGAGGGTCCGCGACGGGACGGAACCCCGCCGCGGACCCCCGGAATCCGGTACCACGGGGCCTCCGGGGCCGTTCTCCGGACCGTGGGCCCGCGCCCGGCCGGGGGTGCGGCGGCGCGTCCGGCCGCCGATGGCCGGACGCGCCGCGGGCTGCCGCGGGGGCTGTCGCGGGGGTCGTCAGCGCCCGGAAGCGACCACCGGATGGTGGTCCGACAGATGGGTGTACGTGTACGTCCGTCCCCAGCTCGTCACCGTCCAGGGCGCGCTGCGCTCGGCGCGGACCTCGTTCGTCCAGCCGGCCGGCCGGGCGTGCCCGGCCCGGTGGAGGACATGGTCGAGGTCCTCGCTCGCATAGCCCGGATAGCGCTCGGCCGCGATGGAGTTCCCCGCGGTGTCGAACGAGTGCGGGTGCCCGGCCCGGCCGTCCGCGTCCACCAGGCCCGCGTCGCCCAGCATCGCGGCGTACTCGGCCGAGTGCCGGTCCACATTGAGGTCGCCCGCCACGATCACCTGCTCCGACGCCGGGATGTTCCGGGCGTCGAGGAAGGCGTCCAGCTCACGGAACTGCCGGGCCCGGACGGCCGCCGCCTCCCCGGCCGCGCAGCCCGGGTCGGTCGACTGGGCATGGGTGCCCACGATGTGCGCCCGGACCCCGCCCACGTCCAGCACCGCGTAGACGAAGCCCTTGTTCGACCACCGGTCCGAACCGCAGGCATCCGCATAGACGTACTGCTCCTTGCGGACGACCGGCCACTTGCTGAGCACGGTCACCCCGCCGTCCTCGGGCGTGGTCGCCGAATAGGCCCCGCCGGTCGCGTCCCAGCCCGACCAGCCGCGGCCCAGGACCGGCGTCTGCCACGGGTACTCCGCCGCGGCGCGCCGCGTCAGCAGATCCGACGAGGAGTTGTCGAAGGCCTCCTGGAGCACGACCACGTCCTGGCCCCGGAAGAAGGGCGCGGCGGCTATCTCCCGCGCTCGGTGGTCCTGGCCCCAGTTGGGGTAGAGGGCCTTGCTCATCAGGAAGGCGTTGTACGTCAGCACCTTCAGGCCCGGGACGGCGGCGCCCGGCGCGGCAGCGGTCGCGGCGACCGGGGCGCCGCCGGTCGCGGTGGCCGGGGCGGCGGCGGCCGGGGGAGCGGTCGCCGCCAGACCGGCGGCGCCGAGGACGGCCGACACGGCCACGGCGACGGCGCGGCGGGGCAGGGAGAACGGGGAACGCGGCACGGTGACTCCTGGAGTTCCGGGTCGGGGTTCACGGGTGAAGATCGTCCGCAGCCATCCAATCAGCCGCGGTTACCGTTGGGTAATGCCCGGGTGCCGGGTTGATTGCGGGCAACGGTAGGATTGACCAAGCCCGCCGTCGCGTCCCGCGCCCGCGCGGGCGCGCGGCATCCTCCCGAGGGATGGCGCGCCCCCGGCGGCAGGCTGCCGGGCAGCGACGGAACACCCCGGACACCTACGGACAAGGCAGGACGAGCCCTTGAACGACAAGCTTCTTCCCCTCGACATCGGCCCGCTCAACCCCACGGGCTGGGGCCTTGTCATCGGACTGGTGGCGTTCGCGCTCGTCTACGCCGTGCTCGCCGGTCGGCTGCTCCCGCGTGCCGCCGCCGTGATCGCCGAGCGCGAGGCGAAGACGCAGGGCGTCATGGACGCGGCCGACGAGGTCCGCGCCGAGGCCGAGGACATCCGCGCCCAGCGCGAGGCCATCCTCGCCGAGGCCCGCCACGAGGCCGCCCACACCCGCCAGCGGGCCCACGAGGAGGGCACCGCCCTGATCGCCGCCGCCCGCGAGGAGGGCCTGCGCGAGAAGGAGCGCATCGTCGCCGAGGGCGCCGCCGCCATCGAGGCCGAGCGCGTCGTCGCCGAGGCCGCGCTCCGCTCCGACGTGGACGCCTGGGCGCACTCGCTCGCCGAGCGCATCGTCGGCGAGCCGGTCCCGGGCCCGGAGGGCCGCCGCGGCAACTGACGCCGCCCGCACCACCACCCGACGCCCGTGCCAGGACCCCGGTCCCGGCCCGGGCGTCGTGCGTTTCCCGCGGCCGCGCGGACGACGCCGTAACCCACTCGGTACGCCCTCGCGGAATCCCCGCCAAGTCACCCCGAATCCCCCCGGGAACCATCCCGGAATCACCACAGAAAACCCTCTCCGCCACACCCGTCCCCCTGACCTCTTCGTCGCCCTCTGTTGCTCCGTGGTTCCCGGGAGTACGGTCCGCCCATGTCGATATGTGCGCGGGGCACCCGCTTGACGACGTACAGATCGCTCCTCGCGGCCTCGGTCGCCGCCCTGATGGCCATCACCCTCACCCCGGCGGGCGCCGCCGCCTCGACCGGGCCCGCGGCGGCGGCCCGGGAGAGCGCGCCCGTCTACTCGTACGCCGACGCCGTCCGGGAGTCCGTCTGGGTCGACACCCGGCTCGACGGGGACGGCGACGGCCGGACCGACCGGGTCGCCGTCGACGTCATCCGGCCCCGGGAAGCCGCCGCCCAGGGCCGCCGGGTCCCGGTGATCATGGATGCCAGTCCGTACTACGCCTGCTGCGGCCGGGGCAACGAAGGCCAGCGCAAGACGTACGACGCCCAGGGCAACCCGGTTCAGTTCCCCCTCTACTACGACAACTACTTCGTCCCCCGCGGCTACGCCTTCGTCGCCGTCGACCTCGCCGGGACCAGCCGCTCCGACGGCTGTGTGGACGTCGGCGGACGCTCCGACGTCCAGTCCGCCAAGGCCGTCGTCGACTGGCTCAACGGCCGCGCCCGCGGCTACACCACCCGTACCGGCACCGACCGCGCCCGCGCCGACTGGTCCACCGGCCGGACCGGAATGATCGGCAAGAGCTACGACGGGACCATCGCCAACGGAGTCGCCGCCACCGGTGTCGAGGGCCTGGAGACCATCGTCCCCATCGGCGCCATCTCCTCCTGGTACGACTACTACTTCGCCAAGGGCGCCCCCCTCTTCGACTCCGGCCCCGAATGGCTGTCGGACTACGTCGAGAGCCCCGAGGCCCGCACCCGCTGCGGCGCCGTCCAGCAGCGCATCGTCGACGGGTCCCCGCGCTCCGGCGATCTGACCCGGCTCTGGGCCGAGCGGGACTACACCGCCGACGCGGGCAAGGTGAAGGCCAGCGTCTTCGCCGTCCACGGCATGCAGGACCTGAACGTCCGCGGCAAGCACTTCGGCCAGTGGTGGGACGCCCTGGCGGCGGCCGGTACCGAGCGGAAGGTCTGGCTCTCCCAGGTCGGCCATGTCGACCCGTTCGACTTCCGGCGGGCGGAGTGGGTGCGGACCCTCCACCGCTGGTTCGACCACTACCTCCTCGGCTACGACAACGGCATCGACGACGAGCCCATGGCCGATGTCGAGCACGCCCCCGACCAGTGGTCCACCGACCGGGTCTGGCCCCCGTCCGGCACCCGGGCCACCACCCTGCGGCCCGGCAACGGCACCGAGCCCGGCGTCGGCACGCTCTCCCTGCGGCCCGCCCGCCCCGGCGCCGTCGAGACCTTCACCGACGCCCCGCAGCTCGACGAGATCGACTGGTCCCGCGCGATCGACCGCTCCACCACCGCCAAGGCCGGGTTCATCAGCAAGCCCCTCACCCGGGACCTGCGGCTCGCCGGCTCCGGCAAGGTCACCGTGACCGCCACGCCGACCACCACCAGCGCCCATCTGTCCGCCGTCCTGGTCGACCTCGGCCCCGACACCGTCCGGGACTACGCGGGCCGCGGCGAAGGCATCACCACCCTCCCCGAGCGCACCTGCTGGGGCGCGAGCACCCCCGGTGACAGCGCCTGCTACCGGGAGACCAGGGCCGCCACCAACGATGTCGACTTCACCGTCTTCAGCCGCGGCTGGGCCGACCTCGGCAACCACGCGTCCGCCGCCGCGGGCCGCCCGCTGACCCCCGGCAAGAAGCACACCATCACCCTCGACCTGCACGCCGCCGACCACATCGTCCCGGCGGGCCACCGGCTCGCGCTGATCGTCGCCGGAACAGACCGGTATCTCATCGAACCGCCCCCGAGCACCCCCACCCTCACCCTCGACCTGGCGCGCACCCGTGCCGAACTGCCCCTGGTGGGCGGCGCCGCCGCCTTCGCCCGGGCCACCGCCGGCACCCCGGCCGGCGATTCCGCCGCCCCGCGCACCACGGGCCCGGCCCGCTCCGTCACCGGCCCGCGCCCGGTCGACCCGATCCCCGGAGACCACCGCCGATGAACCCGCGTATCCGCGCCCTCACCGTCGGGGCGGCCGCCGTCGCCCTCGCCGCCCCGTTGCTCACCACCCCCGCCCAGGCCGCCCACGACGGCACTCCCCGCCCGCCCCGCACCGGCTTCGAGACCAGCGACGGCGCCCGCTGGACCGGCCAGCCCGAGGAGCAGTCCTTCCTCGCCGCGGTCGACCGGGGCAGCGACCGGGTGTCGGTCGCCCGGATCGGCACCACCCAGCAGAACCGGCCCCTCCAGCTCGTCACCGTGGGCAACCGGTACGCCGACAGCACGGTCCTGCTGATCTGCTCCCAGCACGGTGACGAACCGGCGGGCCGGGAAGCCTGTCTGACCACCGTCCGCGACCTCGGATACGCCCGGGACCGCGAGACCCGGCGGCTGCTCGACCGCACCCGGATCCTGGTCGTCCCCACGGCCAACCCCGACGGCCGGGCCGCCGACACCCGCGGCAACGGCGACGGCGTCGACATCAACCGCGACCATCTCGCCCTGAAGACCGCCGAGGCCCGGGCCGTCGCCGCCGTACTGCGCGACCAGCGGCCCGACGTCGTCTACGACCTCCACGAGTACGGTGCCACCCCCCGCTACTACGACCGGCAGCTCTTCGACCTCTGGCCGCGGAACCCGAACACCCACGCCGAGGTCCACGAGGAGTCCCGGAAGCTCTCCGGGGAGTACGTCCGCCCCGCCGCGCACGAGGCGGGCTACAACACCGGGACGTACGGCATCTGGACCGACCCGGTGACCGGCGAACCGATCCGCCAGGTCGCGGGCGACGGCCAGGAGCGGATCCTGCGCAACGCCACCGGAATCAAGAACGCGATCGGGCTGCTCATCGAGAGCCGGGTCGACGCCCTGACCCCGGAGGAACAGGCCGACGAATCCGTCAACAACCGCCGCCGGGTGGCGAGCCAGCTCGCCGCCCTCGACGGGCTGTTCTCCTACGCCGGGGAGCGGCGCGGCCGGATCGACGCGGCGACCCACGCCGCCCGCGCCGCCGGATTCCGGGACCACGGCCCGGTCTATCTCGGCGGCGCCGACAACGATCCGGCGACCCCGGAGGAGACCCTCGCCGACCCGCCGTGCGGCTACCGGCTGGACGCCGCCCAGTGGACCGACGTGGGCGACGAACTCGCCCTGCACGGAGTCGCCGCGCGCCCCGGCCCCGACGGCGGGGCCTATGTCCCGCTGCGGCAGTCGAAGCGGCAGCTCGTCCCCCTGCTGCTGGACGCGCGTGCGACCTATCACCTGACGAAGGGGCTTCCCGACACGAGCTGCTGAACCGGCCCGCCGTACCGGGCCTGTTGCACCGGGCGGCACAGGGCACCTGTGGTAGGGCATAACCGAGGCGAACCGAGCAAATCCGGTCAAGCCTCGCCTACCGCATGAAAGGTGTACCTGTGTCGCACGGATCCACCCCCGACGACCGGGGGGCCCGGCCGGTCACCGCCGAGCCCCCCGGACTGCCCCAGCCCCACGGGCGCCCCGTCACCGACCGGATCGTCTTCGGTGTCACCGCCGTTCTCACCCTCGCCTTCGTCGTCTGGGGCGCGGTCGCCACCGACTCCCTGGAGAACGCCTCCAGCACCCTGCTGGACTGGCTGATCAAGAACGGCGGCTGGGCCTTCGTCCTCGCCGCCTCCGGGTTCGTCGTCTTCGCGCTCTGGCTCGCCATCAGCCGGTACGGCACGATCCCGCTGGGCGAGGAGGGCGCGGCGCCCGAATTCCGCACGGTCTCCTGGGTCGCGATGATGTTCAGCGCGGGTATGGGCATCGGCCTGATGTTCTACGGGGTCAGCGAACCCCTCGCACACTTCCTCTCGCCCCCGCCCGGCACCGCCCCGGGCACCCCCGGCGAGGCCATGCAGATCGCCATGGCCACCACCCTCTTCCACTGGACCCTGCACCCCTGGGCCATCTACGCGGTCGTCGGACTCGCCATCGCCTACAGCACCTTCCGCCGCGGCCGCCGCCAGACCATCAGCGCCGTCTTCGAGCCCCTGATCGGGGCTCAGCGGTGCGGCGGCGCCACCGGCCGGGTCATCGACATCCTGGCGATCTTCGCCACCCTCTTCGGCTCCGCCGCCTCCCTGGGGCTCGGCGCCCTCCAGATCGGCAGCGGCATCACCGAACTCGGCTGGCTGGACACGGTCGGCACGGTCCTGCTGGTCAGTGTCATCGCGGTACTCACCGCCGCGTTCGTGCTCTCCGCGATCTCCGGGGTGGAACGCGGCATCCAGTGGCTCTCCAACACCAATATGGTCCTCGCGCTGGTGCTGGCGCTCTTCGTCTTCATCGCCGTGCCCACCATCATCGTCCTCGACCTGCTGCCCACCTCCATCGCCGCCTACTTCGCCGAACTGCCGGAGCTGGCCGGGCGCACCGAGGCCACCGGCGGCAAGGCCGTCGCCGACTGGCTGAGCAACTGGACGGTCTTCTACTGGGCCTGGTGGATCTCCTGGACGCCCTTCGTCGGTATGTTCATCGCCAGGATCAGCCGCGGCCGGACCATCCGCCAGTTCATCGGCGGGGTCATCCTGGTCCCCAGCACCGTCAGCCTGGTCTGGTTCGCGGTCTTCGGCGGCACCGCCATGAAGCTCGCCGAGCGCGAGAAGATCGGCGACGAGGCCACCCCCGAGGCCCAGTTGTTCGCCGTACTCCAGCAGTATCCGATCGCCACCGCCACCAGCATCCTGGTGATGGTGCTGGTCGGCATCTTCTTCGTCTCCGGCGCCGACGCCGCGTCCGTGGTGATGGGCACCCTCTCCCAGCACGGCACCTTCGAACCGTCCCGGCTGGTCGTGATCTTCTGGGGCATCGTCACCGGCGCCGTCGCGGCGATCATGCTGCTGATCGGCAACGGCGAGGGCGACGCCCTCGCCGGACTCCAGAACCTGACCATCCTGGTCGCCGCGCCGTTCGTGGTGGTGATGATCGGTATGTGCGTGGCCCTGATGCGCGATCTGCGGCACGACCCCCTGATCGTCCGCAAGGAGGTCGGCACCGAGGCCGTGGAGTCGGCGGTGATCGCGGGCCACGAGAAGTACGACGGCGACTTCGAGTTCCGGATCGGCCCCGGCCCCGCGGGCCCGCCGCCGGAGTGAGCCGCCGCCGGGGCAACCGGACCGGCAGGCCCGGACGGCAGCGCCCGGACCGGAACGCCCGGACGGCAGTCGGCGCCCGGGCCGGGGCGCGCACCGACGGGCCCGCGCCCCGGCCTCCGGTTACCCGGGTGCCGGCGGATTCAGTCCGCGGGCTTCTCCCAGACGGAGACGTGCCTGCGGCTCTCACCCGTGAACGGAGTACGCGACCAGTCCTCCCAGCGGTCGCGCACCACCATCCCGGCGAGCCGGGCCATCAGGTCCAGTTCGGCGGGCCAGACATACCGGAAGGGAATCGCCCGGTACCGTACGCTCCCGTCCTCCTGCTGGACGAAGTGGTGCGACGCCATCGACTGGTCCACCGGGTCGAGGGTGTCGAACGACCAGCGCCGGGCGCCGATATGGAAGGGCACCGCGGTCTGGCCCGGCGGCAGGAGCCGCAGATCCGGCACGCCCACCTCGACCACGAAGGTGCCGCCGGGCCGCAGATGGGCGGCGGCGTTGCGGAAGCACTCGACCTGGGCTTCCTGCGTCGTCAGATTGTTGATGGTGTTGTACACGAGATATGCCACGGTGAACCGGCCCTCGCCGCCCGGCACCCGGTCCGTGGCGAAGTCCCCGACCGTCACCGCGAGGGCGTCCCCGCCGGGTTTCTCCCGCAGCCGCCGGAGCATGGCCCGGGACAGCTCCACCCCGTGCACCTCGACGCCGCGCGCGGCGAGCGGCAGCGCGACCCGGCCGGTCCCGATGCCGAACTCCAGGGCCGGTCCGTCACCGGCCAGCCCGGCGAGCAGCCCGGCGACCGGATCCACCGCCTCGGGCCGGAACATGTCCGCCGAACCCTCGTCGTACCCCGCCGCGACGCTCTCTCCGAAGAATCCGTCCTCATCGCTGTCGATATCGCTGTCGATGTCCATCGGCCGAACGTAACGGCACGCCGGTATCACCGCCTGTTGGTTTCCCGGCGGCGGTTGGCGGTCGGCGGTCCGCGGTCGGGGGCGGCGGCGGGCACCGAGGGAAGCCGGAGGCGGCGCGGGCCCAAGGGCGCCTGGCCGAAGTGCGGTGTCGGCCTCTCGAACACCCCGTACGGTGGTGCCGCCGCCGAGCAGGCCCCCGCGAAGCAG
>NZ_JBSFNQ010000101.1:0-22562 GCF_053981115.1 Streptomyces sp. NPDC003691
AACCCCGTCCCCGTCCCATGCCCCTCCACCACATCCACATCACCCGCACCCAAACCACCCGACCCCAACGCCGCCCGAATCACCCGCTCCTGCGACGGACCATTCGGAGCCGTCAACCCATTCGACGCACCATCCTGATTCACCGCAGAACCCCGCACCACACCCCACACCCGATGCCCCAACCGCACCGCATCCGACAACCGCTCCACCAACAACAACCCCACACCCTCACTCCACCCCGTCCCATCCGCCCCCTCCGCAAACGCCTTGCAACGACCGTCGGGAGAGAGTCCGCGCTGGCGGGCGAATTCGACGAACATGCCGGGGGTCGCCATGACGGCGGCGCCGCCCGCGATCGCCATCGTGCACTCGCCCTGCCGCAGCGCCTGCACCGCCAGA
Organism: Streptomyces sp. NPDC003691; assembly: GCF_053981115.1. Lineage (NCBI taxonomy): Bacteria > Bacillati > Actinomycetota > Actinomycetes > Kitasatosporales > Streptomycetaceae > Streptomyces > Streptomyces sp. NPDC003691. The sequence goes on from NZ_JBSFNQ010000101.1 coordinate 400, forward strand.
TGCAGCGCAACCAACGACGACGAGCACGCCGTGTCCACGGTCACCGCCGGGCCGGTGAGTCCGAGGGCATAGGCGATCCGTCCGGAGGCCACGCTGGCCGTGCTGCCGGTGAGGAGATAGCCCTCCAGGCCGTCGGCGGACTCGTGGAGCCGGGGTCCGTAGTCCTGGGACATGGCCCCCACATACACCCCGACGTCCGTGCCGCGCAGTTCGGCGGGGATCACCCCGCCGCGCTCCAGCAGCTCCCAGGAGGTCTGGAGCAGCAGGCGCTGCTGCGGGTCCATGGCCGCGGCCTCGCGCGGGGAGATTCCGAAGAACTCGGGGTCGAAGAGGTCGGCGTCATGGAGGAAGCCGCCGTGGCGGGTGTAGGTGCGGCCGGGCTCGCCGGGCCGCGGGTCGTACAGTTCGTCGGTGCGCCAGCCCCGGTTGCCGGGGAACTCGGAGATGACGTCGCGTTCCTCGGCGACGAGCCGCCAGAGGTCTTCCGGGGAGTCCACTCCGCCGGGGTAGTGGCAGGCCATGGAGACGATGGCGATGGGCTCGTCGGACAGCGCGGCGGAGGCTGCGGGCCGGTTCCGGCCCGGGGCGCGGGCGGAGTCCCCGGCACCGGTACCCGTAGCGGTGCCGAGCAGCCGCTCGCGCAGATGGCGGGTGAGGGCGTCGGCCGTCGGATGGTCGTAGACGAGCCCGCCGGAGAGCTTGAGTCCGGTGGCGGCGGCGAGCCGGTCGGCGAACTCCACTCCGCTGAGGGAGTCGAATCCGAGTTCTTCGAAGGTGTGGGTGGGGTCGACGGACCGGGGGCCGACGTGTCCCAGCGTGATCGCGGCATGGGTGCGGACCAGTTCCAGCAGACGGCGGTCCTGTTCGTCCCCGGGGAGGGCGCGCAGCAGACCGGCGAGTCCGCCGTCGTCGGACCGGCCGGTCTCCTCGGACCCGCCCGTGTCGTCGGACCGATCGGTGTCCTCGGTCCGATCGGTGTCCTCGGTCCGATCGGTGTCCTCGGACCGGCCGCTGTCCTCGGCCGCTGTCGGCGCAGGTCCGGTTCCGCCGACCCGCTCCGGGGCCGGCGCGGGCTCGCCGGACCCGGCCGCGGCGTCCGGCCAGTGGCGCCGGCGCTGGAAGGCGTAGGTCGGCAGTTCGATCCGGGCGGCGGGGCGGTCGAGCAGCGCGTCCCAGTCCACGGCGGTGCCCGCGGTGGCCCAGAGGGCGGCGAGGGCCCGGGTCACGGTCTCCGCCTCGGGCCGGTCCTTGTGGAGGGAGGCGATGCGTACGGCGTCGGCTCCGGCGCCCCGGGCGAGCAGCCCGGTCAGGGTGGAGTCGGGGCCGATTTCGAGGTAGGCGGTGGCTCCCGCCTCCCCGATGGCGACGGCCGCGTCGTGGAACCGCACCGCGTGGCGGGCCTGGGCGAGCCAGTAGCCGGGGTCCGCCAGCTCCTCCCGGGTCACCTCGCGGCCCAGGACGGTGGAGACCAGCGGAATGCGCGGGGCCGCGAACCGTACGGTCGCGACCAGGGCGGCGAACTCGTCCAGCGCGGGTTCCATCAGCCGGGAGTGGAAGGCGTGGGACACCTTCAGCGCACGGCAGCGGACCCCCTTCGCGGTCAGCAGGGCCGCGGTGGCGGTGACGGCGGGTCCGGGGCCGGAGATCACCACGGACCGCGGTCCGTTGACGGCGGCGATATCGGCCTCTCCGCCGGTCTCGGCGAGGGCCGCGGTGACGGTTGCCTCGTCGGCGGCGACGGACACCATCGCGCCGCCCGCGGGCAGCCGCTGCATGAGCCGTCCGCGGGCGGTGACGAGCGCGGCGGCGTCGTGGAGGGTGAGTACTCCCGCCGCGTGGGCGGCCGCGATCTCCCCGACGGAGTGCCCGGCGACCCGGCGCGGCACGACGCCCCAGGACTCCCAGAGGCGGAACAGGGCCGTCTCCAGGGCGAAGAGGGCGGGCTGGGCGTACTCCGTCCGCTCCAGTGCCGCCGCGTCGGACCCCCACACCACGTCCAGCAGGGAATCGCCGCGGGCCCGGTCGACGGCCGCCACCGCCTCGTCGAAGGCCCGGGCGAAGACGGGGAACGCCTTGTGGAGTCCGCGGCCCATGCCCGGACGCTGGGCGCCCTGCCCCGCGAAGACGAAGGCGGGGTCGGCCGGGTTGCGTACGACTCCGAGGACGGTGCCGGGTATGTCGTCCCGGCCGGCGGCGATCGTGCCCAGGGCGTCGAGGAGTCCGGCCGTGCCGGTGGCGACCACCGCGGCGCGGTGGGTGAAGGCGGTTCGGGTCGTGGCCAGGGCGTGCGCCAGCGCCTCCGGTTCGGTGCCGGGGCGGTCGGCGACGAGGTCCCGCAGCCGCCGGGCCTGGGCGCGCAGCGCCTTGCGGCTCCGGGCGGACACCACCCACGGCAGGTTCCGGGCAGAGGCGGCGTCAGCGTTCGCCGCGTCCTTGCCGTTCTCTGCATGTTCGCCGTTCTCCGCATGCTCAGCGTGCTCAGCGGCCTCCGCTTGCTCGGCGGCGGCCGCACCGGAGGGTGCGGCGGGTGCCGCGGCGGGGGGTGCCTCCAGTACCAGATGGCAGTTGGTGCCGCCCATGCCGAAGGAGGAGACTCCGGCGATCAGAGGCCGGTCGGGCCGGGGCCAGGGCGCGTCGGTGGTGGCGACGCGCAGGTTGAGTTCGGCCAGCGGGATGTCCGGGTTGGGGGTGTCGAAGTGGAGGTTGCCGGGGATCCGGCCGTGGCGGATGCCGAGGATGGTCTTGAGCAGTCCGGCGATGCCCGCGGCGCCTTCGAGATGGCCGATGTTGGTTTTGACGGAGCCGACGGTCAGCGGGGTGCCGCCGGGCCGGGGCGGGCCGAAGACGGCGCCGAGGGCCGCGGCTTCCACGGGGTCCCCGACGGGCGTACCGGTGCCGTGGAGTTCGACGTACTGGACGTCCTCGGCGGCGACTCCGGCCCTGGCGAGGGCCTCGCGGACAACGCGTTCCTGGGCGCCGGCGCTGGGGGTGGTGAGGCCGTTGGTGGCTCCGTCGTTGTTGACGGCGCTGCCGCGGATGACGGCATGGATCCGGTCGCCGTCGCGCAGGGCCAGGTGCAGGGGCTTGAGGACGACCAGTCCGGCGCCCTCGCCACGGACATAGCCGTTGGCGCGGGCGTCGAAGGTGTAGCAGCGGCCGTCCGGGGAGAGACCGCCGAACTTGGCGGCGCCGATGGTGCTCTCGGGGACGATGTTCAGATTGACCCCGCCGGCCAGGGCGAGGGTGGTCTCGCCTCGGCGCAGGCTCTCGCAGGCCATGTGGACAGCGACCAGGGACGACGACTGGGCGGTGTCGACGGTCACGCTGGGGCCCTGGAGTCCGAGGGCATGGGAGACGCGGTTGGCGATGATGCCGCGGTTGAGACCGGTGAGGGTGTGACGGTCGATGCCGGTGGGGCCCTGGCGGCGCAGCAGGGTGGCGTAGTCGTCGCCGATGGCGCCGACGAAGACGCCGGTGGCGCTGCCGCGCAGGGTGCCGGGGACGATTCCGCCGTCCTCCAGGGCCTCCCAGCCCAGTTCGAGGACGAGTCGCTGCTGCGGGTCCATGGCGGTGGCCTCGCGCGGGGAGATCCCGAAGAACGCGGCGTCGAATCCGTCGATCCGGTCGAGGTAGGCGCCGCGGCGCTGGTGGGTGCGGCCGGGGGCGTCCCGGTCGGCGGAGTAGTAGGTCTCGATGTCCCAGCGTTCGGCGGGGACGTCCGTGACGGCGTCGGCTCCGCTGCGGAGGTTGTCCCAGAAGGTGGCGGCGTCGGGGGCCTGCGGGAGGCGGCAGGCGAGTCCGACGACGGCGACGGGCGCCGTCGCGGCGCCCGGGTCCTGGGGAGTGGGGTTCGGGTGCTCACTCACCTCGGCAGGAGTCAACGGTCCGTTCCTTTCGGGCGCGGGGGCTGTGGCGCGGGGCTGTGGCGCGGGGGGTGTGGCATGGGCGAGGCGTGCCGACGGCTCGGGTACGCGGACGGTTTCGGTACACGGACCGCTTCGGTACGCGGACGGCCGGGGCCGCGGCGGGGTCAGGGGGCCGCGGAGGGCCGCCGTCCGGAGACCACCGTGTAGAGGTGCTCCAGGCTGGTCGCTTCGAGGGCGTCGGGGAGGGAGACCCGGGTGCCGGTGATGCGTTCCAGGACGGTGACGAGGGCGAGGAGGTGGACCGAGTCCCAGCCGTCGACGTCGTCGAGGCCGCGCCCGAGGTCCTCGGGGCCGACCGGGAGGCCGAGTTCGTCGCGGAGGATGCCGATGAAATCGTCGATGCTGTTCACGGGGTGGGCCCTTCGAAGGTCGCGTCGAGACGGATATGGGCGGGGACGGCCGGGAGGGTCCGCAGGTCGTGGCGGTGGACCGTAAGGCCCTCGGACTCCGGCGCTACGGCGTCGCCGGGCGCGCCGGGCACCCCGGGGTCCGGCAGCCCGGCGGGGGCTCCGGCCGGGGATCCGGTGGGGAGCGCGCCGGCCGGGACCGGGGTGAAGCCGTGGTGCGGGTAGAAACCGGCGGTCTTGCCGTTCTTCGCGGTGGGCCGGTGGACTCCGAAAACCTCGGTGAGCCCGCTCTCTCCGGCGTACCGCAGCAGGGCGGCGACGACGGCCTGCTCGATGCCGCGGGCGAAGACCCGGCAGCTCAGCAGGAAGTTGTCGATGACGAGGGCGGTACCGTGCCGGGTGGCGAGTACGGCGCCGACCGTGCCGTTGTCGCCGAAGCGGTCGGTGCTGCGGATGGTGAGGGCCAGGGTGCCGGGGCGGTCCAGCAGCGCTTCGACGTCGGCCCGGCCGAGCCGGACGGTGGTGAGGTTGAACTGGTTGGTGCGCAGGGTGATCTGGGAGAGCCGGGGGATGTCCGCGGGGGTGGCGGGGGCCAGCCGTACGGTGACACCCAGCTCGCCGAGATAGCCCTCCAGGGAGTCGAAGCCGTGGCGGAAGTCCTTGCGCGCCAGGTCGTCGCGGTAGTGGGCGGCGCGGGTCCGGTCCTCGGCGGTGAGTTCGGCGCTGTCGAACCAGTTGTCGGCGAGCAGCCGGGTGATGTGGTGGGCGGGCTCGTCGTCGAGCCGGACCACGGCGGCCCCGGGGATCTCCCGGCGGACCAGCCCGCATTCGTAGGGGCTGTCGTCGGCGAAGACGAAGCTGTCCGCGCCGATCCCGAGGTCGTCGGCGAGCGCCCGCAGGTTGAGGTGCTTGGGCTGCCAGTTGGCGGTGACGCGGACGAAGTCGTCCTCGCGCAGGAGCATGCCGGGGTGTTCGCGCAGCACCCGGCGGACCGGTTCGTCGTCGTTCTTGCTGACGACGGAGAGCAGGACGCCCTGGGAGCCGATCTGGCGGGCAACGCGCTGGAAGGCGGTGAACGCCTCGCCGCGGGGGCCGTCGCCGACCTCGATTCCCTCGGGCCCGTCGTCGCCGAGTATCCCGCCCCAGACCGTGCCGTCCAGGTCGAGGACGAGCGCCTTCTTCGTCCGGCCGAGGAGTCGGCGGGCGAGATGTCCGGCCTCGCGGGCGTAGCGGCCGAGGAGCCCGGGCGACAGGTGCAGTTTGGCGTAGGCGCTGAGCCGGGGGTCGTGGGCGGGGGTCTCGGCGGCCAGCGGATCGAGGTCGAGGACGACGAGCCGGGGGTGCCGTTCGGCGAGCCGCAGCAGACGCAGATTGGCTTCGCGCCAGACGATGCCGAGCCGGGCTCGGGAGCGGTGGTCGAGGAGTTGCGCGGTGAGTTCGCGGGGCAGCAGGAGGGTGTTGAGGACGAGGGTTCCCTCGCCGGTCCCGGTGAACCGGTCCGCGAGGTCCTCGATGAGCGCGGTCTTGGCCGCCAGGACCTGCCGGACGTCGTCGACGTGCCAGGGCGAGGGCAGCTCCGCGGTGACCACGGCGGGGCTCAGTACACAGAGGACGAGTCCGGGCCGGGCGGTGCGGAGATCGCTTCCCGGGTCGGAGAGTTCATGGACCCAGGTGTTGTACGGGGACTGGGTGACCGGCAGCAGCAGACCGTGCCGGGCGGCTTCGGCGGCGAGCGCCGGGATCAGGGGGGCGAGGGTGCCGTCGCCGGTGACGGCGGTGCGCAGGGCCGGCAGGCCGGGGTGGGCGCGCCGGACCTCGTCGGGGTCGAGGAAGCCGAGCAGCCGCCCGGCCCGTTCCCGTTCCTCGTCGGTCGCCTCGGCAAGGAGACCGGTCAGCCTCGGGTAGTCGGTGGCCAGGCGGTGGTCGCGGTGGAGTGCGGCGATCTCCTCGCCCACGGGTACTGCTGGGGTCGCGAGGTCCATACGGGACATCGTCGGAGCGGGATCTAAATAATTACCTAAGGGCTGCCCCGTCGTCCCCGGAGGATCAGCGCGGGCCGGGGACGACGGGGCGGCTCCCGGCCCCTGCCGGCCGCGGTCCGGGGCGCGGGCGGTGGGGACGGGTACGGGGCGGCGGCGCGGAGGCGCGGCGCGGACGGGGCGCGCCCGGTCGGTGCGGGGCGCGGGGCTCCCGCCGGGTGCGCCGCCGGGTGCGGGTCCGGCCGTACGGGGCTCCCGCCGTATGCGGTGCTCCCGCCGTATGCCGTACTCCCGCCGTACGGCAATCCGGTCGCCGTGCCGGCGGGAGCGGGCGCGGCACGGTCGGGCCGGTCAGCCCGCGTACCCCCGGAAGACCTCTTCGAGGCGGCGGGCGAGGGCGGCCTCCGCGGGGGTCTGTGGCACGGGCGCGCCGACGCGTTCGGGGTGACCGGGCGGTGTGCTCGGTGGACGCCGGGAGCCGGACACGTCGGCGGATTCGGGCGGGGCCGGGGGCAGCGGCGCCCAGATGCGTCCGTACAGGGAGAGCGCGTGGTAGGCGAAGCGCAGCGGGATCAGCCCGAGGCGCGCCGTGCGGCGGAATCTGCCGGGCATCGCTCACCTCGTTCGCTGGTCGGGGGTACCGGGCGGGGCAGCAATACCTTCGTCTACCCCGCTTGACCAGTGCTTGAACGCGGCTGAAGCGCTTCCGAAGCGGGTTGGCGGTTTCCGATCGGCGAGCACTCCTCGTCCCGAGGTGTTGCGCTGGCCTCGTGAACCCGGACCGATGAGAGGGCGCAGGCGTCCTGCGAGCAACCGCGCGGTCCGGGCGGGGACTTCGAGTCCGTTGTCTATGTCTTGTTCGCGACCACCATGTAGTTCTCGGCCTCGGGATCGAACGTGCTCAGTTCCGTCCGGAGTCCGGCCCGGTGCAGCTCGGCTTCGAGTTCCTCGTACCGATAGGGCCAGCAGGACAGTAGTTCCGAGCGGACGAGAACCAACCCGGTCGCATCGACTTGCGCGATCGCAATCTCGATATGGTGCTCCTCCTCCCAATGCGGCGCGATCTCCCAGCGGTAGACCACGACGGCATCGCGACCGTTCCGGCGGACGAGTCGGTCACCGATCTCCAGCCGGGAACCTCTGGCCCTCACCAGTTCCCAAGTGCGGGATGTGAGTACCAGGCGCCCGCCGGGGCGCAGCAGCCGTGACATCGACTCCAGGGCAGCGGCCCTGCCTGTCGCGCCCGTGGCATGGTGAAGCGAGTTGCCGACGCAGAACACCATGTCGAAGGTGTTGTCCTGGAAATGGCCGGGCAACTCTTCCCAGTTGGCCCGTACGGCCCGGACGGACGCCCCGAACTCCTCGGACAGCTCCGCAGTCCGGCGAACCATCGCCTCGCTGGCGTCGGTTGCGACAACCTGCATGCCACGACCGGCGAGGCCGACCGCCAACTGTCCGGTTCCGCACGAGCAGTCGAGGACATGGGCGTTCGGCGGCAGGAGACCGAGGACGTCGTCGTACGACGCGGCGAACTCGGCCGGAGGCAGTCTTGCATCCGAGATGAGCCATTCGTAGACCTCGGCAAGCACGCCATAACCTGTCATCACCACTACCTCCGTCACGCGGCAGACTCACGGCGGGACGTCAGTGCATCAGCGGAGCAAGCCGGGCACCAATGGTTTTCACGGTCAAAGGCCGGCGGCCGGAGCCTTGTCTCCGTCCGCGGCCGGGTGCGCACCCGGGTCCGGGGCCGGTCCACCGGGGCCGTCCCGGTCCGGGGCGGGCAGGGTCGCGCGGCGGATTCCGGGCACGAGCAGCGCGATCAGTACGGCGGCGGCCGCGCAGACGGCACCGTTGACCTGGGCGGCGGCGCCGGGGCCGAACCAGCGGGAGAGCAGCGCGACTTCGGCGTCCCCCGCCATGCCGCCGGTGGTGCCCTGGGCGGTGACGACGCTGACGATACGGCCGCGCAGATGATCGGGGGTGTTGTGCTGGATCAGGGCGTATTCGAGGATCTCGTACACGGTTCCGGCGGCCCCGGCGACCGCCAGCGCGAGGGCGGCCGTCCAGAGATGTCCGCTGAGCCCGAAGCCGATGGTCGCCAGACCGCCGGTGAACGCGGCGGCCAGCAGCAGCCGTCCGGGGCGGGCGGTCCGGCCGAGCCAGCCGCTGGTGGCCGAGGTCAGGACCGAACCGACGGCCGGTGCGGTGTAGAGCAGGCCGAGTGCGATTTCTTCGCCGCCGAACCGTTCCGCGACCAGTTCGGGGAAGAGTACGGCGGGCATGCTGAACACGGCCGTCACCAGACCGAGCAGGAGCAGGCCGCCGAGGACCCGGTCCCGTACCGCGTAGCGGAGCGCGACCAGCAGGGAGCCGCCGTCCGCACCGTCCTCCGGGCGCCCGGAGTCCGTATCGTCCGCGGAGACCGCGGAGACCGCGGAGACCGGGGAGGCCGGGTCCGCCGGTTTGCGGACCGGCGGCAGCGGCCGGATCCGGGCGACGAGTGCCGTGGTGACGGCGGTGGTCAGCGCGGCGAAAGCGAAGACGGGCCCGGGTCCGGCCGCGGCGAGCAGCACACCGCCGAGCAGCGGGGCGGCGATCGACCCGATCTCGCCGGTGAGCGAAATCAGAGCCCCGGCGGCGGGCAGCTGGTCCGGCCGGACCAGGGTGGGCGCGACGGCCATCAGCGCGGTCACACTGACCCCGGTGGCCAGTCCGTCCCAGGCCACGCAGAGCTGAACGGCCCAGAGCTGCGGCTCGGGCAGAAAGGCGTTGACGGCGAGTCCGGCGAACGCGAGGGCGGCCGCGCCACGGGCCCGGATGATGAGCTTCCGGCGGTCGGTGCGGTCGGCGGCCCAGCCGCCCCAGAGGGAGCCCAGCAGGACGGTGACGCTCATGACGACGCCGGTGATCGCGACATCGACGGTCGATCCGGTCAGATCGTAGACCTGGAACGCCAGGGCCACCGCCGCCATACCGAGCCCGAACAGCGACACCACCCGTGCGATGAAGATGGCGCGGAAGTCGGGGCTGGTACGCAGGGGTTCGATGTCGAGGAGGAGATCACGCGCCCGCACGGACACCTCCGCGCCCGGCGCCCGCGGCGGACCGGCGCGCCCCGGACCCGGATGCCGGACGGATGGAGCGCGAATCCGTCCGGCGGCGAACCGACGGCGCGGGGCGGGACGGTGGGCAGGCCGGGATTCCGGCCGTCGGGGTCATGGCGGGGCGTCCTCTCCCCGCGGCAGGGCGACGACGAACACCGCATGCGGGATCTTAGGGGAGCCTTACCTAACTATCCCTTCCCGGCCGGGGTCAAGCCCGGTCCGGCGCCGCGTCCGGGGAGGCCCAACGGCGATCGCCGGGCCCGTGCGTCCGGCCCACGCCGTCACCCCCACGCCCCGTGCCGTCGCCCCGTTATGCCGCCGTACCCTCCGCGCACTCCCGCACATAGGCCCCGGGCGTACGGCCGAAGTGCTTCCGGAACGCCAGGATGTAGCCGTTGGTGCTGACGAAGCCGACCCTGGCCGCGACCGCGCCCACCATCTGCCCGTCCTCCAGCAGTTCCAGCGACCGGTTGAGACGCAGCCGGGTGCGCCACTCGGAGAAGGCGATACCGGTCTCCGCGCGGAACGCCCGCCGCAGACTGGTGGAGCTGGTGTACAGCGCCCTGGCCCACTCCTCCGCGGTACGCGGGTCACCGGGGTGGCGCAGCAGTTCCTCCGCCACGGCCCGGGCGGCTTCACCGGTGGGCCGGGGCAGCGGAAGGCGTCCGGCGGGACCTTCGGTCAGCGCCGCGAACAGGGCGTCGTCGCCGGGGGCCGAGTCGAGGCCGCGCATCCGGGCCAGCAGCAGCCGGCGCAGGCCGGTACCGATGTTCACGGGGGTCGCCGCACGGTACGGCAGCGCGTAGCCGGGGATGTCGAAGGTCTCGCTGAGCACCAGCGCGTCCGGGTCGAAGCGGGCGCTGTGCGGAAGTCCCGCGGGCATCCACAGCCCCACGGAGGGCGACAGCGCATGCCGGGCGTCCTGTGCCGTCACGACGATGCGCCCCACCGGGACGTACAGAAACTGGTGGAAGTCGTGGACATGGGTGGGATGCCCGCCCGCCGCGATGAAGTCGTCGTCCGTCTCTTCGGGCGCCGGCTGCACCGGGCGGCCCCCGGTCCGCCGGGACGCCGCTCTTACCGGCTCGGCGCTCTGCGTCGTCATCTGCGGTCCCCCAGGATCCCGGGGCCCGGAGCGACCCCTGAGTGTGAGTCGTGTACCTCCGGCTTGGATCGCCGGGCACGAAGTAAGGGTAGCCTAACCTGCCGTACGGAGAACGAGGAGCCGAAAGACCCATGACATCCATGTCCCCGCCGGTGGCACCAGCAGCCGCACCGGCCAGGACCCGCCTCTCCCGCGGTGCCCCCGTGGCCGCCCTCGCCGCAGTCGCGGTGGTGGTCACCCTCATCGCGAGCATCGGACTCGGTGCCCGCGACATTTCGGCGCCGGAGATCGTCCGGATCCTGCTCGACCCCGGCCGGCAGGCCTACAACGCCCAGGTCCTGTGGACCGAACGCATCCCCCGGACCTTCCTGGGGCTGCTCGTCGGTGCCGCGCTGGGCGCCTCCGGGCTGATCATGCAGGCGCTGACCATGAACCCGCTCGCCGACCCCGGGGTGCTCGGTATCGAGCAGGGCGCGGCGATGTTCGTGGTCATCGGCATCATGTTCCTCGGTGTCACCGGGGTCCACGGCTACTTCTGGCTGGCTCTCGCCGGCTCCGCGCTGGTCGCCGCCCTGGTCTGGCTGATCGGCACCCGGAGTTCCGTCGGCAGCTCCACGATCGGCCTGGTCCTCGCGGGTGTCGCCGTCGCCGCGGTGATGTCCTCCCTGATCACCCTGATGGTGATCCGGGATCCCGCGGTCTACGCCCATCTGCGGTTCTGGTCCGTCGGCCAGCTCACCGGCCGGGCCAAGGTGCTGGACGAGATCGCCCTGTTCGCGATACCGGCGCTGCTCGTCGCACTGCCCCTCGGCCGTACCCTCAATATCCTCGGTCTCGGCGACGAGACCGCCCGGGGGCTCGGGTTGCGGGTCGAGCGGGCCCGGCTCGGCTGTGCCGCCGTGGCGGTGCTGCTCTGTGCCGCGGCGACCGCCGCCGTCGGCCCCGTGGCCTTCGTCGGCCTGGTCGCGGCGCACTGCGCCCGGATGCTCGTCGGACCCGACCACCGGTGGTCCCTGCCGCTGTCGATGGCCGTCGGCGCCGTCCTGCTGACCGCCGCGGACACGGCAGGACGCCTCGTCGTCGACCACGGCGAGGTCCAGGTCGGAGTGATGACCGCGGCCGTCGGCACACCCTTCTTCGTCTGGCTGGCCCGGCAGCGGAATCTGGTGAAGCTGTGACGGCCACCGCCCTGCCGCCGAAGCCCGTACCCGGCGCGGCGAAGGAGCGGGCCGTCGCACGGCTGCGGGACCGGCGCCGCTCCCGCAACCGCCGAAGCGCCGTCACCGCCGGTGTGCTGGCCGTCCTGCTGATCGCGCTGACCGCGGCATCCGTACTGCTGGGCGGTGTCGGCCGGGTGGACCCGGCCGATGTCCTGCCCGCCGCCTTCGGGCTGCGCACCGGACTCGCCGACTACATGATCTTCCAACTGCGGATGCCGCGGGCCCTCGTGGCCCTGCTCGCCGGTGCCCTGTTCGGGCTGGCCGGCGCGATCTACCAGAAGCTCATCCGCAATCCGCTGGCCACGCCCGATATCGTCGGCATCTCGGCGGGCGCCGCCGCCGGGGCCACCACCGTCCTGCTCGCGGCCCCCGCGACCTTCGCGTTCGGCACCCCGCTCGCCGCCATCACCGGCTCGTTCGTACTGCTCGCCGCCGTCCACGCGCTCAGTTCGCGCGGCGGCGTGGACACCTACCGGCTGGTCCTCGTCGGCATCGGACTGAGCGCGGTCTGCACCTCGTACACCAACTACCTGCTCACCGTCGCCGACAAGCAGAGCATCGCGGTCGCCACCCGCTGGCTGATCGGCAGTGCGAGCGGCGCCGACTGGGACGGTGTCACCACCCTCGCCGTGGGCCTCGCGGTCTGCGCGGCGGCCGCCGCCCTGCTGCACCGGCCGCTGAACGCGCTCTCCCTCGGGGACCAGCTCGCCACCGGACTCGGCACCCGGGTCGGCGGGGCACGGCTCGCGGCCCTGCTCGTCGGCGCCGCCGCGGCGGCCCTCGCCACCTCCGTCGTCGGACCCGTCGGACTGGTCTCCCTGGTCAGCGGGCCGATCGCCCGGCGGCTCGTCGGCGAGGAGCGGGCCATCGCCTTCGCGCCCGCGATCGGCGCCGCCCTGGTCATCACCGCGGACGTCCTCGCCCAGAACGCCCCCCTGATCAGCCCCGTGCCCACGGGAGTCCTCACCGCGCTGATCGGCGCACCCTACTTCGTCGCACTGATCCTGCGGCACCGACCGGGAGCCCCCGAGTGAAAAGCCCCACCGAACCCGCCCGTCCGCGTATCGAGGCCCGCGGCATCAGCACCGGCTACGGCGGCACCCGCGTCGTCGAGGACCTCTCCCTCTCCATCGAGGCGGGCCGGATCACCGCGCTCGTCGGACCCAACGCCTGCGGCAAGTCGACACTCCTCAAATCAATCGCCCGGCTGCTGCCGGTCGACGGCGGGTCCGTCCTGCTCGACGGCGCCGACATCCACGCCCTGCCCACCCGCGAGGTGGCCCGCAGACTCGGCATCCTGCCCCAGACCCCGATCGCGCCGGAGAGCATCACCGCGGGCGACCTCGTCCGCCGGGGCCGCCATCCGCACCGGGGGTTCGGCCGACGGACCACCGCGGCCGACGACGAGGTCGTGGCCGAGGCGATGCTCGCCACCGGCACCGCCGAACTCGCCGACCGCCCGGTCGACCAGTTGTCGGGCGGCCAGCGCCAGCGGGTGTGGATCGCCCTGGCGCTCGCCCAGGACACCCCGACGCTGCTGCTCGACGAGCCCACCACCTATCTCGACATCGCCCACCAGATAGAGGTGATGGACCTGCTGGCCGATCTCAACGAACGGACCGGCAAAACCATCGTCCTCGTCTCCCACGACCTCAACCAGGCGGCCCTGTACGCCTCGACGATCGTCGCGCTGCGCGACGGCCGCGTCGTACGCCGGGGCTCCCCGGCCGAAGTACTCGACGAGCGGACCGTGGCCGAGGTCTTCGGCCTCGACTGCATCGTCGTGCCCCACCCCCGAACCGACCGGCCGCAGATCTTCCCCCTCGGCCGGCGCCACCTCACGCAGGAGAACCACCGATGAACCCTCTCGCACGGCCCGTCCGGCGCCGCGGCGCCACCCGGACCCTGCTCGCCGCCGTCACCTGCCTCGCCCTGGTCACGGCCTGCGGCGGCAAGGACGACTCCGGCGCCGACGCCGCCCCCGCGGCCGGGACCGCCGGGTCCTTCCCGGTCGCCGTCGACACCGCGTGGGGCAAGTCGAAGGTCACGAAGAAGCCGGTCCGGGTGGCCACGGTCTCCGACGGCGACACCGATATCGCGCTCGCCCTCGGGATCGTCCCCGTGATCACCCCGGACGCCGAGGACGGCGGCCCGGTGCCCGAGTACAAGCAGCGGGCCGTGGACAAGCTGGGCGCCGGAAAGCTGAAGACGTACGACGACGCCGACGGCACCGACTACGAGGCGATCGCCGCCGAGGCCCCCGACGTCATCCTCGGCATGAACACCTGGTCCATGGAGGCCGACTACGCCAAGCTGTCGCCGATCGCCCCCGTCGTCACCTACACCGACAAGAAGCACGCGGACACCCTCCCCTGGCAGGACCGGCTGCTGGGCGCGGCGAAGGCACTCGGCATGACCGGCGAGGCACAGAAGATCATCGCCGCGAACGAGAAGGCGGTCGCGGACGCCGCGGCGGCCAACCCGCAGCTCAAGGGCAAGACCTACACCTACGCCGTGGTCCACCCCGAGCAGATCACCTTTATGTCCCACGGCGAGCAGGACCCCGGCGTCTTCGAGGAGCTGGGGCTGCGCAAGACCGAGAAGTCGAAGAGCTACACCGCCAAGAAGAACGCGATCAGCCTGGAGAACCTCGACGAGCTGGAAGCGGACATGCTGCTGCTCACCTACCCGTTCGGCGACGAGGGCCTGCTGTCCGCGGCCGAACTGGAGGGCAACAAGCTCTTCCGCTCGCTGGACGTGGTGAAGCGGAAGAACTTCGCCGTCATCCCGTCGAAGAACACCCTGGCGTCGGCCATGGCCTACCCGGACGCGCTCACCTCGCCGTGGGTCGTGGAAAAGCTGACCCCGATCCTGGCCGCGGCGGCCGCCGGCCGCTGAGGCCACGGCCCGGGCCACCGCCCGACGTACCACCCCTCCACGAAAGAAGAGCAACTGTGTCTGCCCGCAGTCCCCGTTCGGTCGAGACCTTTCCCATCGTGCTCAGGGAACTGACCGTGCTGCGCGCCGAGAACCTCACCCCGGGCATGCGCCGGGTGACGCTCGGCGGTGCGCAGCTGGCCGCCTTCACCCGCGACGGGCTGACGCTGCCGGCCCTGCGGACCGAGGGCTTCGACGACCATGTGAAGTTCTTCTTCGCCGACGAGTCGGGGCGGCTTCTGCTGCCCCGGCAGAACGTCAGCAGCCTGGACTGGCCGGTGGACGGCCGGCCGGTGGCGAAGGACTACACCCCGGTCCGCTTCGACCCGGGGGCCGGGGAGATCGACTTCGACTTCGTCCGGCACGAGGGCGGCGTCGCCGCCTCCTGGGCCGAGCGGGCCGCCCCGGGCGACACCGCGTGGATCGCCGGTCCCAAGATGTCCCACAGCCATCCCGAGGGTGCCGACTGGCTGCTGATCGCCGGGGACGAGACGGCGCTGCCCGCCATCGGGCGCTGGCTCGCGGAGATGCCGGAGGGCACCGTCGCCCGGGTGTTCATCGAGATCGGGGACGACAGCCACCGTCAGGAGCTGCCCACCCGGGCCGACGCCCGGATCGTCTGGCTCCCGCGGAACGGGGTGCCCGCCGGGACCACCGGGCTGCTGGAGCAGGCGGTACGGCAGGCCGAGTGGCTGCCGGGCAGCGTCTTCGCCTGGTGCGCGGGCGAGACGCTCGCGCTCAAGGGGCTGCGCCGCCATCTGGTGGCCGACCGCGGTGTGCCGCGCGACCACACGCACATCACCGGCTACTGGCGCCGGACCGGACCGCCCGTGACCGGCGCGGATCCCGTCGCCGACGAGCCGGCGGCCGACGCCGGAGCCGAGGTCGATGTCGACGACGCCCATGAGCGGCTGCACGAACTCACCGACCTCACCGCCGGCTTCACCATCCGGGCCGCCGTCACCCTCGGCGTCTTCGACCTGGTCGACAGCGGGGTGCGGGACGCCCGGACGCTGGCCGAGCGCACCGACACCGACGCGCCGGCGCTGACGGCGCTCCTCACCCATCTCACCGATATCGGCCTGCTGTCCGCCGGCCCCGGCGGCTACCGGCTCACCACGGTCGGCGAGGAACTCGTCGAGGACGGCCACTCGTCGGAGGAGTACCACCTGGAAGGGGCGGCCGCCGCGCTCGACCTCTCCCTGAGCGGACTGGTGCACACCCTCCGTACCGGCGAGCCCGGTTACCGCACCCGGGACGGAGAGACCCTCGCCACCGCCATGGCCCGCGATCCGCGTCTCGCGGGCACCGCGCGGGCGGCGGTCGAGGAGGAGGCCCGGTGGATCGCCCCGGGCGTCGTCAAGGCGGCCGACTGGTCGGCGGTGCCCCTGCTGACCGCGGCCGGACCGGGCGCGGCGACCGTGGTCAACGCCCTGGTGAAGGCGTTCCCGGAGCTGCGGGCCAGGATCGCGGCGCCGCCGTCGGTGCTCCGGGTCCTGGCGGACGGGATCCTGGACACCGAGGTGCTGCCCTCGGTGGAGCTGGTGCCTGCGACCGCGGGCGTGCCCGCCGGATCGGAGACCGTACTGCTCTCCCGGGCACTGGCCTGGCTGCCCGACGAGGACGCCGTCCAGACCCTGGCCGAGACCGGGGCCGCGCTCGCCCCCGGCGGCACCCTGCTGCTGGTCGAGCAGGTTCCGGCGGCCGATCCGGAGGACGCCGAGGCGGCCGTGGAGCATCTGCGGCTCAAGTGCGCCTTCGGCTCCGGGCTGCGGGACGCCGGTGCGGTGACGGACCTGATTGCACGGGCCGGACTCATGGTCGGCGCGCACCACGACATCGGCTGGGACCACCGGCTGTGGGAGCTGACCCCGGCCGCCGCGGCGGACTGACGCGGTACCGCGGCGGCCGCGCCGCCGGCGGCTTTGCCGCACCACGGGAAGAGGCCCGGCATTCCGCCGGGCCTCTTCCGCGTCCGGCGCCGCGAGGTCGTGTCCTCCGGGTTGTGCCGGGCTCGCGTGCCCTCGCGCGGTACGCCCCGCGCAAGGCGTACCGAATTCGATGCTCACCCGCGAATGGCTTCATCATCTTCCGCTCCCCGCCACCCAACTGCCAGCATCACCGCACGTCATCACTCAGGCAAAACAAGGAGAAACGATGGCAATGGTGACAATACGGAGACGGGCCGGCTCCTTCGTGGCCCTGGCCATCGCCGCCCTCGTGACCGTCTCCTGCGGACGCTCCGACCAGGGCGGCGGCAGCGGCGGCGACACGGCCCCCGCCGCGGCGGGCAAGAGCGCCCCCGAACTGGTCCCGGCGGACATCCGGAAGAAGGGCGTCCTGCGGGTCGCCACCGCCGTCGGCTATCCGCCCATGGAGATGTACAAGCCCGGCACCACCGAGCTGACCGGGGTCGACCCCGATCTGGCCCGGGCCGTCGCCGAGCGGCTCGACCTGAAGCTGGAACTCACCAACGCCGCCTTCGACGGGCTGATCCCCGGACTGACGTCGGGCCGCTTCGACCTGGTGATGTCGTCCATGACCGACAGCGCCGAGCGGCGCAAGGCGGTCGACTTCGTCGACTACTTCCGCACCGGCGGAGTGATCATGACGAAGAAGGGCAACCCGGAGGGCATCAAGAACCTCGCGGACCTCTGCGGCCGGTCCGTGGTGCTCGCCAAGGGCAGCTCCAACCTCGCCATCGGCCAGGAGCAGAACACACGCTGCGACAAGAAGATGCGGATCTCGCAGAGCGAGGACGCCCCGACCGGGCTGCTCCAGATCGAGAGCGGACGCGCCGTCGCCACCATCGTCGACTATCCCGTCGCCGCGATGTTCGTGAAGGAGAAGGGGGCGTACGAGGCGCTCCCCGAGCAGTACGGCACGGCCCCCTGGGGCATCGCCCTCGCCAAGGACCGCGCCGCCCTGCGCGACGCCGTCCAGCGGGCCCTCCAGGGGCTGATCGACGACGGCGGCTACCGGAAGATCCTCGACTCCTACGGGGTCGGCGGCAGCGCAGTGCCCAAGGCGACCGTCAACGACGGCACATGAGGGCGGCCGAAATGAACGATCCGGACAAGAGCCCCGGCCGGGCCCCGGCGGAGGACCCGGGCGCCGAAGGACCCGAGCGAACCGGCCCCGCCGTCACAAAGACGAGCAGAAACGATTCTGCAATGGCAGGTACGGCGCCGGGCCCGGCGGTGCTCGCCAAGAGCCCCGGCACCGCGGACAGCAGGCCGGAGGAGGACGGCGGCCTGGCGCTCCGGGTGACCCGCCGCCCCCGCCCCGGCCGCTGGCTGGCCGTCCTCTCCGCCCTGTTCTTCGCGGTGTGGCTGGCGTACACGATCATCGTCAACCCCCATCTCCACTGGGACGTCGTCGTCGACTACCAGTTCGACGACCGGGTCCTCAAGGGCCTCTGGGTGACCGTCCAGCTCACCATGATCTCGATGGCCGTCGGTATCGCCATCGGGGTGCTCATCGCCGTGATGCAGCTGTCCGAGAGTCCGGTGCTGCGGACCATCGCCGGGGCCTACACCTGGTTCTTCCGCGGCACCCCGCTGCTGGTCCAGCTCATCTTCTGGTTCAATCTCGCGCTGCTCTTCCCGGTCATCGGCATCGGTGTGCCCTTCGACGGCCCCAAGCTCGTGGAGTGGCAGACGAACGCGGTCATCACCGGCTTCGTCGCCGCCCTGCTCGGCCTCTCCATCAACGAGGGCGCCTATATGGCGGAGATCGTGCGGGCCGGGATCCAGAGCGTCGACCCCGGTCAGCGGGAGGCCGGCGAGTCGATCGGCATGTCGAACCGGCGGATCCTGACCCGCGTCGTCCTGCCGCAGGCGATGCGCGTGATCATCCCGCCCTTCGGCAACCAGTTCATCTCCATGCTCAAAACCACCTCGCTGGTCTCGGTGATCGCCGGCTCCGATCTGATGACCGTCTCCCAGCATCTCTATCTGGCGAACTTCGAGGTCATCGCGCTGCTGATGGTCGCTTCCATCTGGTACCTGGTGCTCACCACGGTCGCCAGCGTCGCCCAGCACTTCGTCGAACGGCGCTACAACCCCGGTGCCGTACCGGTGCGCCGCCGGGTCCTGACCCATCTCGTACCCGGCCGCACCGGCAAGGGAGCCACCGCGTGAACGACACCGTCCTCAAGGCCCGCGGCGTACGGAAGCGGTTCGGCGACATCGAGGTGCTCAAGGGCATCGACCTCGATGTGACGGCCGGTGAGGTGCTCTGTGTCATCGGCCCCTCCGGCTCCGGCAAGTCCACCCTGCTGCGCTGCTTCAACCATCTGGAGAAGATCGACGCGGGCCGGATCTGGGTCGGCGGAGAACTCGTCGGCTACGAACCGCACGGCACCTCCGGTGTGCTGCGCGAGCGGCGGGCGCGCGAGATCCGCCGGCAGCGCGAACGGATCGGCATGGTCTTCCAGCGTTTCCATCTCTTCCCCCACCGCACGGCGGTGCAGAACGTGATGGAGGGGCCCCTGGTGGTCAAGGGCCGCCCCCGGGCCGATGCCGAACGGCAGGCCAGGGAGCTGCTCGACCGGGTCGGGCTGGCCGACCGCGGCGACCACTATCCGGCCCAGCTGTCCGGCGGCCAGCAGCAGCGCGTCGCCATTGCCCGCGCCCTCGCCATGGAGCCCACGCTGATGCTCTTCGACGAGCCCACGTCGGCGCTCGACCCCGAACTCGTCGGCGAGGTCCTCGGCGTGATGCGCGATCTGGCCCGCGACGGGATGACGATGATCGTCGTCACCCACGAGATGGGCTTCGCCCGCGAGGTCGCCGACCGCGTCCTCTTCATGGACCAGGGGGCCGCCGTCGAAGAGGGCAGCCCCGAACGGTTCTTCGGTGCCCCGCGGCACGACCGCACCCGGGCCTTCCTGTCGACGGTGCTGTGATGGGCGGCACCGCGGCCGTACCGGCCCAGGCACCGGTCCCGGCCCCCGCCGGACACGGCGGCTACGACCTGCTGATCCGCGGCGGCACCGTCGTCGACGGCACGGGGGCACCCCGCCGCCCGGCCGATGTCGCCGTCAAGGGCGGCCGGATCACCGTCCTGCCGCCGGGCGGACACCACACCGCGGCCGAGACGGTCGACGCGGACGGCCGGATCGTCGCCCCCGGCTTCATCGATGTGCACACCCACTCCGACGCCCTCGCCGCCTGCGGCGACGGCGGCGGTGCGGACGCCGGTGTACTGGAGGAACTGCGCCTCGCGCCGCTCCTCCAGGGCGTCACCACCGAGATCGCCGGGAACTGCGGCAGCAGCCTCTTCCCGGCGCTCCCCGGGCGGCTGCCCGGACTGGCCGAGCATGTCCGGGTGGTCTTCGGCCTCGGCGCCGTACCGCCCGCCGCGGACTTCGACGGCTTTGCCGCCGGTCAGGATCCGGCCCTGCGCCGTACCCATATCGCCTCCCTGGTGGGGCACGGCACCCTGCGGGCCGGGGTGATGGGCTTCGAGGACCGCCCGGCCCGCGCCGACGAGCTGAGCGCCATGTGCGGACTCCTCGACCGGGCCCTCACCAGCGGCGCCGCCGGGCTCTCCAGCGGGCTGATCTATCCGCCCGGCGGCTATGCGTCCACGGACGAACTGGTGGCCCTGGCCGCGGTCGCGGCCCGGCACCGCAAGCCGTACGTCACCCATCTGCGGGACGAGATGGCACAGGTGGAGAGTGCGCTGGAGGAGGCGCTGGAGATCGCCCGCCGGTCCGGCGCGCCGCTCCAGATCTCCCACCACAAGACCGCGGGCCGCCGGGCCTGGGGCGCCACCGTGCGCACCCTGCCCGTCCTGGAGCGGGCCCGCGCCGAGGGCCTGGACGTGCTGTGCGACGTCTACCCCTATACGGCGGGGAGCACCGTGCTGCACGCCCTGCTGCCGCCGTGGGCCAACGAGGGCGGTATCGGGGCCCTGCTCGGCCGGCTGCCGCGGCCCGAGGTCCGCGACCGGATCCGTACCTCCATCGCCCGGGGCGTGGCGGGCTGGGAGAACACCGTCGGCAACGGCGGCTGGGACCTCGTCACGGTCGCCGCGGCCCGGCGGCATCCGGCGGCCGAGGGGCACCGGATCTCCGATCTGGCCACCGCGAGCGGGGTGGACCCGGTGGAGTTCGTCTGCGATCTGCTGCTGGCC
The DNA here is from genome assembly GCF_053981115.1 of Streptomyces sp. NPDC003691. NCBI lineage: Bacteria > Bacillati > Actinomycetota > Actinomycetes > Kitasatosporales > Streptomycetaceae > Streptomyces > Streptomyces sp. NPDC003691. Next base: position 21,162 of record NZ_JBSFNQ010000101.1, read on the forward strand.
GAGCACGGGGAGGTGACCATCATCAGCCACTCCATGCGCGAGGACGACGTCCGGCGGGTGCTCACCAGCCCCCTGTCCATGATCGGCTCGGACGGGGTGCCCAAACCGGGCCGCCCGCATCCGCGCTGGGCGGGCAGCTTCCCCCGGGTCCTCGGACACTACGGGCGCGACGAGGGGCTGCTCTCCCTGGAGACCGCCGTCCACAAGATGACCGGGCTGCCCGCGCGGCGGTTCGGTCTGGCCGGGCGCGGCACGATCGCCGACGGGGCCCGCGCGGACCTGGTCGTCCTGGACCCGGACACGGTACGGGACCGGGCGACGTTCGACCGGCCGCTGCTGGCGCCCGAGGGCATCGGTACGGTCGTGGTGGCCGGGCGGACCGCGGTCCGCGACGGCCGTCCGACAAAGGAGTGTGCGGGAAGGGTGGTGAGGGTGGCGTGACCCTGGCCCGGGTGGCCGCGGCGGCCCGCAGCGCCGCCGCGCTTCCGCTGGTTCTCGCCGTCTCCGCGATCGACGTGGACGACGGCGGGAGCACCGGCGTCGACGACACGGCCGTGCTGCCGGTCGCCTCCGCTTCCAAACTGCTGCTGCTCGCGGAGGTCGCCCGCCGAGTGGACGCCGGTCTGCTGGACCCCCGGCGGACCGTGGCCGTGACGGCGGAGGACGTGGTGCACGGCACCGGGCTGCTGATGAGGCTCGGCGGGCGCGAGTGGACCGTCGAGGACCTGTGCTGGCTGACCGCGTCCGTCAGCGACAACACCGCGACCAATGCCCTGCTGAGGCTGGTGGGGCGGGAGTCGACGGCCGCGCTGGCGGAGGGCCTCGCCTTGGAGGAGCTGGCGCTGCACGACCGGGTCCGTGACGTCCGGGGCCCCGGCGATCCGCCGGTCTTCGCGACCGGCACCGCGCGGGCGCTCGCCGGGCTGGTGGCCCACGCGGCCCGGGGGACCCTGGTCTCCCCCGGCGCGTCGGCGATGCTGCTGCGGTGGATGCGGTCGAACACGGACCACGGGCTGGTGCCCGCGCTGGTCTCCCACGACCCGTACGCCGCCTGCTTTCCCGACCGGCTGCCCGGCGGTCTGCTGGTGGCCAACAAGACCGGCACCGACCCCGGGATCCGTGCCGACGCCGGGGTGTTCATCGGCGAGCGCCGGGTGGCGTACGCGGTGGTGGCGCACTGGGACACGGCGCTGGGGGAGAGTACGGAACGGGCCGCGGTGCGCGCCGTCCGGGACGTCGGGCGGACACTGGCGGACTACGCCGCGGGCCGGGACGGCGGCTGACGGCCACGGGCCCGGCGGACTGACCGTGCCGGAGAAGACAAGGCTGGAGAGACGGGGGAACCGATATGCATCCGATGGTGATTCCTCGGGTACGGGTCGGGTTTTGTAGGGAGCGGGC
>NZ_JBSFNQ010000102.1:0-21457 GCF_053981115.1 Streptomyces sp. NPDC003691
GGCGCCGGGGCGGCGGGGCCGGGGCGGCGGTACCGCCCGGACGGCGGTCCCCGCCCCGGCGCCGGTGGTCATTCCGCGGTGCGCACCTGCTCCTCGAACTGGAGCCAGCTCTCCGCGTACTGGCGGGCCAGGTCCGCGGTCGTTCTGATGCAGTGCTGCGGAACGGCGGCCATGAGTTCCGGCCACTCCTTCATCACGATGGCGTTGTGATGGAGCAGCCGCAGCAGTTCACGGCCGGTCTGCTTCTGGCGGAGGGAGGGGTCGCGGAGGAGTTTCTCCAGGGCGCGGCCCGGGTCGGGCACCACCGGGGCCGCCCGGCGCGGATTCCGCGGTGCGTTCTCCACCACGGCCGGCCGGACCGCGGCCGGGTCCGGCGGACCGGGCCGCGCCGGAACCGTCTCCACGGGGTCCGGACGGGCGGGGAGACCCTCCCCGGCCGCGGCGGGACCGCCGGCCGGCGGCTCGCCCACCGCCAGCCGCCGCTTGACATCGCTCACCGTGGCGGGGGAGATGCCCGCCAGCCTGGCCACCTCCCGCAGTGACGCCTGCGGCCGGGCGGCCAGTACCTGGGCCGCCCGCAGCCGCCCCGCGGCGCTGTTCAGCGGGCGGGCCCGGCCGTCGATGCCGACCCGGGCGGGCGTGTGCGGTGTGGACAGGACCAGACGGCGCCGGAGGGCCGCGACCGTCTTGGCGCCCAGACCGGTGGCCCGGGCGATCGCGCGGTCCGAGATATGGGTGTGGGAGACCACGATGCGCTCGGCCGCGGCCCGGCGGTCCGCGAGGGAGAGCGGCAGACCATGGGCCATATTGGCCTGGACGGCACAGAGGAACGCGTCCTCCGGACTGCCGTCGAAGAAGACGGCGTCGATACGGTCCGCACCGCGCAGGATCGTGGCGAAAACTCGATGCACTCCGTCAATTACCTGCATGGTGCGTCGGTTGACAACTATGGGCGGCAGTGGACTATCCGTTTCTGCCAGCCGGATGATATGTTCCTGATCCTGCCCCTCGACTCGCGGAGATTCACCGAGGATCAGTGCCGAGATCAGGACGGCGACGACCTCCTGCTCGGGTTTGAAATGATGTAACCGTCCCCATTCCGTTGTACTGATGTTTGCCTGTCGCACGGTAGGGGCGGACGTCGTGGCGGCATCGGGCAACGGCAAAGTGATCACCTCGCGTGCGGGCTTCGGCCAATTCGCGGGGGTTGCCCCCAATGTCACACGCCGGATCGGTGGTGTCCAGTGCCCGCGGCGCCGACGGGTAGTGACCGAATCGGCGGCGCGGTGGTAATCCGGCAGGGCAGGGGCAAGTGTCCCGGAGAGAGATCTGAAAGAGATCCGACAGGGGCTGGCTGAGGTATGACTGGGCGTCGGTGAATGCCTCGGTAAGGCTCCGGGCGCGGCGACCGGGGGTAACCGGCACATGCCGTCGGCAGAATTTCCGTTCCGGTGAACGGGGTGGGGGAGTCACCGGAACGGGCGGGGGTGCGCTCGGCGCCCCCGGGAATGCGGTGATCGCGCCGTCGGCCGGCGCGGACCGGGGAATCAGCTCGCCGGGGCCGCCCGGCTCTCGTGGCCGCCGCCGAGCCTCGGCGCGGGGAGCACCCGCTCGTCCAGGGCCCGGGCGATCTCCCGCCACGTGTCCGCGTTCTGCCGCGCCAGGGCGATGACCAGGGCGTCACAGTGCGGTGGAACGGCATCGGCGAGTTCGAACCACTTGTGCACCCCGATGACGTTGAACTGGAGCAGGCGCAGCAGGCGCCGTCCGCGTTCGGCGGTGCGGACGGACGGGTCGTGGAGCAGCGGCTCCAGCAGGGAAGTGGGCCGTTCCCGGGACTCCCCGGGGCCGCCGTCGCGCGGAGCCGGGAGGGGCCGCTCCGCGGGCTCCCGGACGGCCTCCGCCGGCCGGGGGGTCTCTCCGGTGACACTGTCGCCGACCAGCAGCCGTCTGCGGACGTCACCCGCGGTGGCGGGTGAGATCCCGGCCAGCTTCGCGACCTCCCGGAGGGATGCCTCCGGGTTCCGGGCGAGTACCTCCGCCGCGCGCTGCCGGCCCGCCGCCCGGTCCACCGGCCGGATCTTCCCGTCCTTGCCGACCCGGGCGTTCAACTGTGCGGCGGAGGCGGTTGAACGGCGGATTCCCGCCACGCTCTTGGCCCCGAGCCCCGACACCCGCGCGATCATCCGGTCGGACATCTGCGGATGGGAGGCGATCAGCCTGGCCGCCGCCGCCCGGCGGTCGGCCTGGGAGAGCGGCAGCCCGTGCCGGGTGTTCGACTCGACGGCGAGCAGGAAGGCGTCCTCCCGCGAAATGTCGACGAGGACGGCGCGGATCGTCTTCCGTCCGCGGAGGATGGCCGCCAGGACGCGGTGGACGCCGTCGACGACCTGCATGCTCCGCCGGTTCACCACGATCGGCGGCAGCGGGGCTTCGCTCTCGGCGAGCTGCTCGGTGTACTGCGTGTCCTGACCGGTGAGCCGGGGGGAATCCCCGAACTGCAGCAGGGACAGCGGCAACTCCACGGAACGGCCGGACGGATCTCCCGTTCCGCCGGCTGTTCCGGCCGGTCCGTCGGCCGGACCGGCGGGTGCTCTGTCTGATTCGGAATCTAACGTGTTCACACCATCCCCCTTTGGTGTAGTGGGCTCTGAAGTGCGGCACTTGGGATTCAGCACAAAAAATAACCCACCGCGACGGGGCGTATGGGTGGTCGAACGCTTCGAGCGAGGGAATATTGAGCGAGTGTAAACAGAAAGATTGCTGTGCCGGCGGAGAAGCGATGAACAGTGCAACAAATCTGACGGTGCGTCGGTTGTTCGGGTACCCGGACTTCCCGGAGCGTTTGACCGGTTTGCGCCAACGTCTCCGGGGTTCGATGCTAGTCGGGGTTGTTGCGATGTCAACCGGGTAGTTGTTGGCTCGCGTGTTCTTTCCTTCTTCTTGGTGGGACGGGTGGGGCGCGATGTGTCGTGTCACGGCGGCGCGCCGCTTTTACCGGAGCTTCCTTCCGGTCGTCGTCGCCCTGCCGTCGGGGCGTGTATCGCGGTTGTCGGCGGCTCCGGACTGCGCTCTGTGCAGGGTGATCGCATCCTGAAGTTGCCTGAGGCTTTCAGTTTCGGGACGGTCAAAGTCTACGAACCCCCGCTGTTTCCGGAGGGTTTCCCCCTACTGCGTGCGGGCGATGAGAGGTACGGAAAAGTGCGGTATCACCGTGCAGACTTTGCCCGCTGCGGAAGATCGCGGCAGATATTGAGTATTCCTGAGTATGTTCGAAACATCTGTTCAATAGCGACCAAGGGGACGGATGCGGCCACGCGCGGCGCGCCCGCGGCCGGCCGGACCGGCGCCGCCGCGCCGAGCAGGCGGAACGTCCTGTTCCGGGAGGGTGCGGCCGGGGCACCCCGACGTCCCCCGCGGATGCCCGGCCCGGCTGCGAAGGACCGCCCGGGCACCGGGATGCCCCGCGCGCCGCCGGGACCGCCCTTCGCATACGCGCCGTGGATATCCGGCTTCGCCCGGCCGCCGTCGCGGGAAATGCTCCGCAGCGAATGGCGCAAGGGAATAGCCGTGATTGTTCAACTGCGTGGAGCGGCAGTTGAACACCCCGGCATCCGGCCTTGTTCTCCTGAAGCGGCGGGCGTCATAGTGCGGGGGCGAGTCCCCGCGGATCCGCTCCGGCGGCCGTCCGGTGCCGGAGGATCCCGAATCTCCGGGGCCGTTCCTTTCCGGGAGGTCGAGGGCCTACATGGCGGATGAACTGATGTTCTTCCGGGCGGAGACGCCGTTCGCACCGGGCCGGGAAAGCCTCTCCACCCTGCCCCATAACCCGGAAACGGAAGCGGGTGCAATGAATCCGGGATTCACGACGGCACGAACGATCACGGAGTGCGCCCGCCTCCCCGCACCGGCCACCGCGGCCGGCCGGAGCGCCGGGCCGCGCACCGGTTCCGCAGGCGGTCCGGACCTTCCGCGGTGGTCCGCGCCGGACGGGATCGAACCGCCCGTCGCCCTCGAACCGCCGGCTGCCCTCGAACCGCCGACCGCCTTCGAACCGGCCGGGCGGCTCGACGAACTCCACCACCCCCCGGCGGCGCTCACCGGACTCCGCGGTGCCGCCGAACCCGGCGACGCCCGGAGCGAACGGCCCGCCCTGCTGCTGCGCGCCCCCGCCCGCCCGGCCCCGCACCGCCGTCCCGAAGCAGGCGGACGCATCAGGTACTTCGGACACGCCTGCCTGGTGCTCCAGACACCCCGGGGCGCGGTGGTGACCGACCCGTTCATCAGCGCCGACGGCGACGGGAGCAACCGCTGGACCCATGCGGACCTGCCCGATTTCATCGACCTGGTGCTCGTCACCCACGGCCACCACCACCGCATCGTGCTGGAGACCCTGCTCAGGCTGCGCGGCCGTATCGGGACCGTCGTGGTACCCCGCTCCTCCCGCGGCGACCCCGGCGGCCCGGGCACCGGACCGTTCCTCGGCCGGCTCGGGTTTCCCGTGGTGGAGGCCGGTGACCACGGCGAGTTCCGGTTCCCCGGCGGCCGCGTGGTGACCGTGCCCGTACCGGACCCGTCGGGCGAACCGGCGGCCGGCGGCCGCTCGGCGTACTGGGTGGAGTTCGCCGGCCGCTCGGTGTTCATCGGCACCGACGCGCGGGGCACCGACCCCGAGCCGTACCGGCGCGTCCGCCGCCGTCTGGGCCCCGTCGACTACGCCTTCCTCGCCATGGACCCCGGCGGCGTCCCGCTGACGGCCCGGCTCTGCGAGGCGCTGATGGTGAGGCTCGGCCTGGCCGGGCCGGACCCCGGGACGGAACCGGGACCCGGTGCCGAACAGGCCGCCGTCATCACCGCGGAACTGGGCGCCGGGGCGGCGTACGTCCACACCTGCGGCGAGGAGCCGTGGCCGGCCCCCGGCCCGGCCGTGCCACCCTACGGCGACCCCCGGGAGGTCCAGCAGATCCCCCGCTTCATGAGGTGGTGCGCGGACCACGGAATCACCGCAGGACACCTTCTGCGCCAGGACGAATGGCGCTGGTAGCGCACCCCGTCCCTCCTCATCCGCCCGCCCGGGAGGCACCCGCATGGCCGTGCACGACGTCGCGTACGCCGAGCTGTACACCAGCAACAAGAAGTCCGTCGTCGACCACTTCGTCTCGGTGCTCGGATTCACCCGGGAGGCCGAGGCCGTGGGTGTCGACCGCAGCAGCGCGCTCCTCCGCCAGGGCACCGCCCGGCTGATCGTCACCACCGGCCCGGCCACCTGGAAATTCCTCGGCGCGCATGGCGACGGCATCGCCGATATCGCCTTCACCTGCGACGACGTCACCCGCACCCTGCGGTCGGCGATGGCTGCGGGAGCCACCGTGACCGGCTCGGCCCAGGGCCGCCCCGCGGTCCTCGGCTGCGGCAGCCTCATCCACACCCTGCTGTCCCGCCGCGACGGCCCGGGCGGGCCGCCACCCGGACGCAACTGGGTCCCCGTACCGGACTTGCCCGGCCCCGGCCCCGCCGCCAGGATCCGGCACACCGACCACATCGGCCTCTGTCTGGAAGCCGCCACCACCGACCGGTACACCCGCCTCTACCAGGACGCCCTCGGGCTCGTCCGGGACCCGGCCGGACGCCCGGCCCCCGGCGGACACACCGGGGAGTCCGCCGTCCTGCGCAGCCACTCGGGCCGGGCCGTCCTTGCCCTCGCCGCCCCCGGCCGGGAACCCGGCCAGCTCGACGCCTTCCTGGAGCGCAACGGCGGCCCCGGCGTACGGTGCCTGTCGTTCCTCGTCGACTCCGTCGTGCCGGCGGTCCACGAGACCCGGGGCCGCGGCGCCGACTTCCTGTCCGTACCCGACGACTACTACGAACGGCTCGCCCGGCGCGTCCCCGCGGTCCGCGCCGACCTCACCCGGCTCCGGTCCGCCCGGGTGCTCGCCGACCACGACCTGAGCGGCACCCTGCTCCAGGCCTTCGCCCGCTTCCCGTACGGGCGCGGCACCCTCTTCCACGGGCTGGTCGAACGCCGCGGCTCCCGGGGCCCCGGTCCCGTGCACCAAGGGGCGCTGTACGAAGCGGTCGAGCACGACAGGCTGGCCGCCGAATGAGCGCCGGCGAGGCCCCGGCCCCCGCGGTCCGCCCGGGCCCCGCGCCCCGGCCCCCCGTGGTCCTGCCCGCACTGGCCAGGGAGGAACTCCACGCCGCCCTCTCCGACCCGGTGCTGGACACGATGAACTTCCTCAACGAGATCACGCACCGCTACCCCGACGCGGTCTCCTTCGCCCCCGGCCGCCCCTACGACGGCTTCTTCGACCCCGAGCAGATCTTCGTCCATATCCGCCGCTATATGGACCACCTCGCCGCCACGGGCCACTCGCCCGCCCGGATCCGGGACGCCCTCTTCCAGTACGGGCCCACCGGCGGGCAGATCCGCGAACTCGTCGCCGCGTCCCTGCGGGTGGACGAGAACACCGAAGTGCCCCCCGAAGCCGTGGTGATCACCGTGGGCTGCCAGGAAGCGATGTTCCTCGCCCTGCGGGCCCTGATCGCCGGCCCCGACGACGCCCTGCTGGTCTCCAGCCCCTGCTACGTCGGCATCACGGGCGCCGCGCGCCTGCTCGGCGTCGAACCCACCGCCGTCGGCGAGGGCCCCGGCGGATTCGACCGCGCCGCCCTGGAGACCGCGATCCGCGCCGAACGCGCCCGCGGCCGCCGCCCCCGGGCCTTCTATGTCATCCCCGACCACTCCAATCCTTCGGGCACCACCATGCCGCTCGCGGACCGGTACGCCCTGCTGAAGCTCGCCGCCCGCGAGGACTTCCTGATCCTGGAGGACAGCCCCTACCGGCTGGTGAGTCCCGGACCGCGGCTGCCGACCCTGAAATCCCTGGACGGCGAACGGCGCGTCGTCCAGCTGGGCTCCTTCGCCAAATCCCTCTTTCCCGGCGCCCGCGTCGGCTACGCGGTCGCCGACCAGCTGGTCACCGACCGCGCGGGCCGTACCGGACTCCTCGCCGACGAACTGGTCCGGATCAAAAGCATGGTGACGGTCAACACCTCCTCGCTCAGCCAGGCCGTCGTCGGCGGGATGCTCCTCGCCGGGGACGGCGGTGCCGCCGGACACAACACCGACACCGCACGCCACTACGGCGAGGCGATGAGGACGACGCTCCGGCAGCTCGACGCCCGGCTCCCCGAACCCGAACGAAGCGCCCTGGGCATCCGCTGGAACCGCCCGGAAGGCGGCTTCTTCCTCGCCGTCACCGTGCCCTTCCGGGCCGACAACGCGGCACTGGCCCGCTCCGCCGAGGAGTTCGGCGTCATCTGGACACCGATGTCCTACTTCTATCCGCAGGGGGGCGGAGAACACGTACTCCGGCTCTCCGTCAGCTATCTGACCCCCGCCGGCATCGAGGAGGGAACCGACCGCCTGGTGCGGTTCCTCCGGATGGCGGCGGCCCGGCACTGAAAGGACGAGACGAATGTGCACCGTGGTGCGCCGTCCGCGCAGCAGGCCCCGGATGTGGGGGTGGACCTACCGATGACCACGACCATCGCGCCCGCCGGCTACGGCCCCGAGACCGCAGCCCCCGAGCACGACCCGAAGCACCATGCCCGCCCGGGCCGCATCATCGGCGTCGGCACCGCCGTCACCGAAAACTCCTACGACCAGCGCACCCTGCTCGACCTCTTCCGTATCACCGACCCCCGGGTCCGTTCCGTTTTCCTCAACAGCGCCATCGAACGGCGCCACCTCACCCTGCCGCCCCGCGGCGCCGACGGCGCCTTCCTGCCGGAACCCCAGGGCGAACTCCTCGCCAAACACCGGCGGCTCGCCCTCGACATGGGCGCCCGCGCCGTACGCGCCTGCCTGGCGGACGCCGGACTCGACCTCGCCGACGTCGACTACCTGTGCTGCGTGACCACCACCGGATTCCTCACCCCCGGCCTCAGCGCCCTGCTCATCAAGGACATGGGCATCGGCGCCCACTGCGGCCGGGTGGACGTGGTCGGCATGGGCTGCAACGCGGGACTCAACGCCCTCAACGCCACGACGGCCTGGGCCACGGCCCACCCCGGACAGGTCGCCGTGATGCTCTGCGCCGAAGCGTGCTCGGCCGCGTACGTCATGGACTCGACCCTGCGCACCGCCGTCGTCAACAGCCTCTTCGGCGACGGAGCCGCGGCCGTCGCGGTCATGGCCGACCCGCCCGACGCCGCCGGACCCGCCCCCGGCGAGGTCCCGGAACACGGCACCTCCTCCGCCGGACCGCGGATCCTGAGCTTCGCGAGCCACCTCATCACCGACGCCGTCGACGCCATGCGCTACGACTGGGACGACGACCAGCACAAGTTCAGCTTCTATCTCGACCCGGAGATCCCGTACGTGGTCGGGGCGCACGCGGAGCGCGTCGTCGACCGGCTCCTCGGCGGTGCCGGTCTGCGCCGCGCCGACATCGCCCACTGGCTGGTGCACTCCGGCGGCAAGAAGGTCGTCGACGCCGTCCGGATCAACCTCGGCCTCACCCGGCACGACCTGCGCCACACCACCGGTGTGCTGCGGGAGTACGGAAACCTGTCCAGCGGATCCTTCCTGTTCTCCTACGAGCGACTGCTCGCGGAGGGCCGTGTCAGAGCGGGAGACCTCGGAGTGCTGATGACCATGGGGCCGGGCTCCACCATCGAGACGGCGCTGGTCCGATGGTGAGGGCGGGGGAGGAGCGAAGACTGCGGATCGACGGCCGGCGCCCGCCGTCGGCGGACACCGTGGCCGCGATCGGCACGGTCTGCGACGGCGCCGAGGACTCCGGCGGACACGGCCATGTCGTCATCGAGGTCTCCGGCACCCCGGAAGCGGGCTGGACCGGCGGACTCACCGTCGGCCTGGTCAACAAGTGGGAGCGCGCCCTGCGCCGGCTGGAACGGCTCCCCGCCACCACGATCGCCGTCGCCGACGGCGACTGCGGAGGCCCCGCCCTGGAGGCACTCCTCGTCGCCGACATCCGGATCGCCACCCCGTCGGCCCGCCTGGTGCCGTCGGTGACCGGCGGCGCGACCTGGCCCGGCATGGTGCTGCACCGGCTGGTTCAGCAGACCTCCGGCACCGCCGCCGTCCGCCGGGCCGTCCTCCACGGCACCCCGCTGGACGCCGCCCGGGCCCGGGCCCTGTACCTCCTCGACGAGATCACGGACGATCCGGCGGAAGCCGTCGCCCGGGCCGCCGGACGCACCGACGCCTTCTCCGGTCCCGAACTCGCCATCCGGCGACAGCTGCTGCTCGACGCCCGTACGGTCCCCTTCGAAGAGGCCCTCGGCTCCCATCTGGCCGCCTGCGACCGCGTACTGCGGCAGTCCGGCCGTGAGGCGACGGCATGACCGGCGGCACCACGGCCCCCGTACGGCCGGTGGAACCGGCCGCGATGCGGGCCCCTCTGCCGCGCGCCCGGGCGGCCCTCGCCCGGGCCGCGCGGCAGCGCCCGGCCCCGACCGCGGACGAGCTGCGGACCCTGCGCGCGGCCTTCCTGGACACGCACACCGACGCCGTCTACGCCGAACTCACCACCGGCCGCGGCCACGGCCGGGCCCCGCGCCTCGCCGAACTGGCCGCGGCCGCCGGGGACGCCTTCCCGGGACTCGTCCCCAGCACGGCCCGGCTGGCCGCGGACCGGAACCTGCCCCAGGCCCGCAAAGCCGGCCACGAGATCGACCTGGGCCTCTTCTTCGGCCGGATCCTGAGCTCGCCGGTCTCCGGCCCCCGGCTGATGGACACGCTGCTGCGCCCCACCGCACGCGCCCTCGACCTGCTGCCCGGCTTCACCGCCACCGGCACGGCAGACCTGGGCTCGGTACGGCTGGAGCGCCGCGAGGGCGTCGCCCGGCTCACGATGTGCCGCGACGACTGTCTCAACGCGGAGGACGAACGCCAGGTCGACGATATGGAGACCGCGGTCGACCTGGCCCTCCTGGACCCCGGGGTGGAGCTCTGCCTGCTCCGCGGCGGAGAGATGACCCATCCGCGCTACCGCGGCAAACGGGTCTTCAGCTCCGGTATCAACCTCAAGAGCCTGCACGCCGGGGAGATCTCCCTCGCCGGCTTCCTGCTCCGCCGCGAACTCGGCTATCTGCACAAGATCCGGCGGGGAGTGCGCGTCGACGACGGGACCTCCTGGTACCGGCCGGACCTCGCCAAACCGTGGGTCGCGGCCGTCGACACCTTCGCCATCGGCGGCGGTATGCAGATCCTGCTGGTCGTGGACCATGTCCTGGCCGCCTCGGACGCGTACCTCAGCCTGCCCGCCGCCCGGGAGGGCATCGTCCCCGGAGCCGCCAACTTCCGGCTCACCCGGTACACCGGCCCCCGGCTGGCCCGCCGGATCGTCCTGGAAGGACACCGGATCCACGCCACGGACCCGGAGGCCGCCCTGCTCGTCGACGAGGTCCACCCCCCGGAGCGGCTCGACGCCGCCGTCGAACACTGCCTCCGCCGGCTGCGGGGCCCCGCGGTCGCCGCCAACCGGCGGATGCTGGACGCCGGTGAAGAGGATCCCGAGGCGTTCCGCGGCTATATGGCCCGGTTCGCACTGGAACAGGCCCTCCGGCTGCACAGCCCCGATGTGATCGAGAAGGTCGGCCGCTTCTCCGCGGGAGCCACGGCACCGCCCGGCCCGGCGGGATAGCCCCCGGCACCCGGGTGCCGGGCGGGCGGCGGCCCATGAGCCGCCGCCCGCCCCTCCCGGACCCCCGGGGCAGCGGCCGCTCAGCGGCCCGCGCCGTCCTTCTCCGCGACTTCTGCGACCTCCGCGACGGCCACGGGCGACGGTTCCCGCCCCAGCCCCCGGATCGCGGGTACACAGAGCATGGCCACGATGCACACCACACCCATCACGGAGGAGAACAACAGCACCCGGTCCGCCCCGAATCCGTCCGCCGCCGGACCCGACAGCGCCCGGCCCAGCGGAATGACCATGATGGACCCGGCGACGTCGTAGGCGTAAACCCGGCTCAGCACCGCCAGCGGGACATGGGACTGCACACTGGTCGCCCACATCACGCCCCAGAAGGCGAAGCCGCACCCGGCGAGCACCCCGGTGACCGCCGTCGCGGTGAAGTTCCAGCCCAGCGCGGGCGCCAGCGGATTGAGCGAGAAGCAGAACATCGCACAGGCCCCGGCGACCAGCGGTCTGCGGGGCCGGACCCGCATCCCGAGCAGCCCGCCGACGATGGTGCCCGCGCCGTCGGCCGACGCGATCCAGCCGTATCCGCTGGAACCGTGCTGCTCGGTGATCAGCGCCGCCCCCAGCGGAATCGCCGGGCCGAAGACCAGCAGCCCGTAGACCGCCCAGATCGCGATCACCCCCCACAGCCAGGAGCGGGAGCGGAACTCGTACCAGCCGGTGCGCAGCCGGTGCAGCAGCGGATCGTCGCCCTCGTCCCGTACGGTCCGCAGCCTGCGCAGCGGCGCCAGACCGAGCGCGCTGAGGGCGTACGCCGCCGCGATCACCAGATAGGAACCGGCCACGTCCCAGTAGGCCACCAGCAGACCGGCGAGCCCCGGGCCGATCAGCGCGCTCATCGCCTCCGAGATCCGCAGCAGCGCGTTGGCCCGCTGGATGTCCTCGGCGACCTGCGGCACCATGCTCGCCAGACCCGGCTGGAACATGGCGGTCGCCGCGCCGCTGACCGCCATCAGCAGCATGATCTGCCAGAGCCGTACGTCGGTGGCGACCAGCAGCCCCGCGAGCACGAGCATCGCCAGCATCCGCACCGCGTCGGCGCCGATCATCATCACCTGCGGGCTGAACCGGTCGGCGAGCACTCCGCCGAACAGCACCAGCAGCGCGATCGGCGCCATCCACGCGGCCAGGGCGTACCCCACCCCGCCCGCGCCGTAGCCCGCGCCCAGGACGGCGGTGGTCAGCGAGACCATCAGCATGCCGTCGGCCAGCAGCGAGGCGCTGCGGGCGGTGAAGAACAGCCGGAAGTTCACCGAGCGCCACGGGCTGGGCAGCGGCTGCGGCTTCTCCCGGAGAGGTGTGTCGTCAACGGTCATGTCGTATCGGCCGGTTCCGGCCGTCCCCTTCCACGAGAATCCGCCGCCGGTGCAGTGCGCCGCCGTCACCGTCCGGCGGCGGGCCGCCGACGAGGACGTACCGGTGGGGGGCCAGCAGCCCGGGGTGTCCGGGCAGGCTCTCCAGCAGCGCGGTATGGACCCGGTCCGGTTCCGGCGGGTCGGTCCCGGCGGCGATGTACGCCGTCAGGACGGTGTCGGCGCCCGCCGGAGTGTCCGGACCGGGGTCCTCCGCCCGGACCTGCACGGGAACCCCGCCGAGGGCTCGGCTCAGGGCATCGGCCACGGCGGACGGCGACACCCAGCAGTGGTCCGCCTTCCGCCAGTCGCCGCCCCGCTCCACCGGCCGGACACCCGTCACCGCGGTGAGCGACGACAGCGGTACGTCGTCCCCGGCGGCCGCCTCCAGCAACCGCACCAGACCGGTCAGGAAGAGCTCCGCCGCGTCCCCGGGGAAGAGCGCGGGATCGGCCCACAACGCCAGCCGCAGCACCGGGTCGGTCTCGTACACGAAGGTCAGGGCACGGGTCGGCAGTGTCTGGTCCTCGCCCCTGACCAGCTCGGGGTCCGCTTCCGGCGGCGCCGCGCCGGTTGCCGCCGGGAGGACGGACGGCAGTGTCGAGACATCGTTGAAGACCACGTCCCGCGCGAAGTGGCTGCCGCGTTCGGAGGTGACCCGTCCGATCATCTCCCAGAGGGCGAGCGCGTCGAACCTGCTGTGCCGGTAGGCGTTGAGCGCGGCGCCCCAGGCCCGGCGCAGCAGCACGTCGAACGACGGCTGCCGGACGTCGAGGCAGAGCAGCGAGTCCTGGGAGAGCGTGTTCACCGAGCGGGCCAGCTGCGGTACGAACCGGTTGGACGTCGGGACGGCCACCACACAGGAGTCCTGCCCGGTGCGGTGGGCGATCAGGGTGCACCAGGCGGTCAGCAGGACGGTCGACGGCATGGCGCCGGTCCGCCGCGCCGCCTCGGCCAGGGCCACGGCCCCCCGCCGCGAACGGAGGGTGAGCTGCGGGGTGCGGATGTCGGTCCCGGTCGCGCCGGGCTCCGCGAACATGGCCTGCGGCGCGGTCCGGACGATCCGCTCCCAGTACCGCAGGGACGCCTCCGACCTGCGCACCCCCGCCGGGGTGGCCTCCTCGTCGGCGAGGTCGAGGGGGGTGAGGGTGGCCAGGGGCGGCAGGGAACCCCCGGCCAGCAGTGCCAGCCACTCCTCCCGCAGCACGGCGAGGGCGCTGCCGTCGGTGACGGCGTGACTCGCCGCCAGCGCGACGAACAGCGGTTCACCCGCCCGGGCCACCAGGGAGATCCGGAGCGGGAAGTCCCGGTCGAGCCGGAAGCGGCCGTGGCGGGCCCGCCGTGCCAGGGACTCGGCGTAGCGCGCGGGGTCGCCGGGCAGGGCCTCGTGGTCGAGGACGGTCACCGTGAACGACCCTTCGGCCGCCACCCGCTGCTCGCGGGGCGGGCCGCCGGGGTCCCCGGCGAAGGTGGTGCGCAGTCCCTCGTGCCGCACCACCAGGGCGCGCAGCGCCTCGACCGCCGGTCCGGCCGCGGTCCCCGGGGGTACCGGCCAGACGTCATGGATATTGATGTGGGCCGGGTCGTCCCGCAGGATGCAGCGGATCATATTGGCCTGCCCCATGGTGACGGGGCCCCGGCGCCGTACTCCGCCCGAGTAGTGGACGGTGACGGTCCGTACGGTCGCCGGACGGACGGCCTCCTGTTCGCTCACCGTCATCGGACCGGCTCACCCCCGCGCCGGTGCGCGGTTGTGGACGATGGGTTCATCTGCATGCCTTTCACGCGCTCCGCGCGGCTTCTCGGGAAACGGTCGGGTCACCGGCTCGGAACCCCTCGTTCCGGCAGGCGCGGGTCAGGGGCTCCCAGGCGTCGGTGAGCAGGGCGAAGTCCGCCATGTCGGCGCGGGCCTCGGCCAGCAGCCCGTCGCGGCGGGCGGCGAGGGCGTCCGCGGCCGCCGCGTAGCGGCCGCCCAGCCGGTGGTACGAGCGTTCGAGTACGTCGAGGACCCCGGGCAGTCCGAGCCGTTCGGCGTCCGCCTGCCCGTCCGGGCCGGTGCTCGCCCTCACGCACGCGGCCACCTCCGCCGCCCGCAGGCGCCCGTCGGTGTCGAGCAGCCGTACGTCCGGCGAGGCCCAGCGGGTGTACACGTCGCCGAGGTACCGGGCCGCCAGCAGGAACTTCGCGAACCGGGTCTGGTAGGCGAGGAAACCGGCCCCGGAACGGCGCTCGTCCGTATGGTGGTTGACGATGTGCCGGTTGTGCAGGACCCCGGGCAGCCCGGCGTCGTGGACGAGGTGGATCAGGAAGTAGTCGGTGCCGATGGTGTCGGTGGCGGGCGGCAGCGGCACCCGGCCGTAGACCTCGCGGTCGAGCCCGATGTTGCACATGTCGACCCGGGTGGGGGCGACCCTGGTGAGCGTGGTGAGGTCACCGGTGAAGGGGCGGTTCCCGGCGCCGCGGAACGCCTCGTCGATGAGGTTGTCCCGCCAGATCCGCGGATAGCCCGTGGGCAGGGACAGCCCGACGACATCCCGGTAGACGGCGGGGTCGAGCCGGCGGATCTCCGCGACGTCCACCGACATCTCCCCGGTGAACGAGCCCCCGGCCAGCGCCACCGGGCGGCCCCGGAGCGCGGGGTCGAGCCTGCTTCTGGTCACCAGTCGCGCGGCCTCGGCCGCCGGACGGCCCAGGGCGGCCAGTTCGTGCGCGAAGGGGAAGACGGGCTCCCCGCCGTGGGTCTGATAGCTGCTGTCGGAGTCCCGGCGGTGCACCGAGGCGCAGCCCAGGGCCTCCGCGAACAGGAAGGCGCGATTGGTGCAGGCGCCGTACGAGAGCCGGGACGGCAGCAGCAGCCCGAGGATCCGCTCCGGGTTTGCGACCCCCGACCGGGCGACGGCCCTGCGCAGGAAGGACCGCTGCCGCTCCTCGTCGAGATGATGGACGACGACTCCGGGTACCGGGGGCAGGGCGGCGATCGCGGTTCGGTGCGCGGCGCGCTCCGTCTCCCCGGAGGAGTCCAGGACCAGCAGATGGACCTCGGCGCCGAACCGGCGGGCACCGTAGGCGGCTTCCCCGGCGGTGGCCGCGACGGCCGCGGCACAGGCCCGGTTGGTGGGCAGGGTCAGACAGACGCGGCGCACGACGGCTCCCCGCTCTGCCCGCCGGCCGTCACGGTCGGGTCCGTGTCGTGCCAGGAGCCGAGTCCCAGCAGCCTGCTGCCGAGTTCGGTGAGGGTCGCGGTGGGATAGCGCCTGGATTCGTGGAGCACCGGGTCGCCGACCAGGGTGCGGTTCCAGCGCGGGGTGCGCAGATGCCGCCAGGAGTCCACCCGGGACTGCCGCAGCCTGCCGTGCTCTTCGAGCGCGGGCATCATCGAGAGGTACTGGACGGCGCGCACCTCGTTCCGGGAGGTGTTGCGCGCGACCCCGTGCGCAAGCAGGCCGTTCCAGATCAGCAGGTCGCCGGGGTGCAGTTCGGGCCGTACGACGGGGAGTTCGGCACGGTCGACGGCGGGGCGCAGCGGGTCCCGGTCCGCGGGCTGGCGGACCTTCCACTCGTCGAACCGCCGGAACAGCCCGGGGCAGCACTGGAAACCGCCGGTCTCGGGCCGGGTGTCGTTGAGGGCGATGATCCCCTGGACCCGCTGCGGCGGTACGCCGAGGGTGGTGTCGATGTCCCAGTGGAGTTCGATGTCGAAGCCGCGGTCCGTCGGGTCGATCAGGGCGCGGTCGCGGTTGCCGGTATTGGGCGGGTTGAGGTTGAGCCGGTCGAGGGTGACCCACAGCTCCTCGCAGTCCCAGACGTCCACGAAGGCGTCGTACACCCGCCGGGACTGACGGCTGTCCCAGAGCAGCTGGTGGTGGTACGCCTCGACGAAGCCGTAGACGTGGAGCTGCCGGTCCAGCTGGGAGCGGAACGGCCGGTCCGCGTACCAGTCCTCGGGCCGGTCCGGGTCGAGCCCCTGGAACTCCCAGGTGAAGTCCAGCAGTTCCCGGGCCGACGCGGCCGGGATCGCCTCCCGGACGACGACGTAGCCGTACGTCTGCCAGTGGGCGAAGTCCTCTTCGGAGAGCACCCGGAGCGGCCGGGTCTTCTCCAGCTCGCGTAACGTCCGCTGGGCGAGATACGACTCGCCGTCCGCGCTGAAGTACGGAGTGTCCGAGGCCGCCCGGTGGAGCCGGGGGCGGCGGCGGGCGGGTGCGGTGGATGCCATCATGCGGTTCCTCCACGTCGGTGATCAGGGGAAACGGCGCGGCGGTGCGCGGGTCCCCGGGTTCGGGTTGCGGACGGCCGGGGTGTCCGCCGGCGGGGAGGGCATGCGTCCGCGGCCCCGGCCGGTGGGATTCCGGCCCTCGGCGGACGGTTCTCCGGCGGTGCGGGGCCGCGCCGCCCGGCGGCGTTCCGGCGCCGCGCTGCCCAGCAGAATTGGTCCAGACCACTATGGTTGTCAAGGGTCCTTGCCAATTTTTGGAACCGTGCCGCCGCCGCCGGAATCTCCGGCCGGCCACCTCGGCCGGTTCGGCCACTTTGGTCTAGACAACTTGGATCGGCTGGCCTAGGGTCCCGTCCCAGCGCCGCGGCTCCGGCCCGCTCCGACGGGCGTCCGGCCGGGTTCCACCGCCGCGTCGCGGTCAACGGCGAACACGCTCGTGGTGCGTTGGCACCGTCGCGGCCCGCCGCCGCTGCCCGGCCGGGTCCGGCGGCCCCCGAACGTTTCGCCCATGCGAGAGGGAACGATTTTCCATGAGTACAGCCGGCATCACCGCGTTACCCGGCGGCGGTCTGCAGAACCCCGGCGCGGGCCTGCTCGCCCTCGACCCGGTCCACACCGCCCTGCTGCACGGCCTCGACGGGCTGCTCACCGGCCTCGCGAGACAGCTCGCCGCCCCCGAAGTGGTCGGACCCCCACTGCTTTCGGCCGCGGGCCTCGCCCGTCTCGACTACTTCCGCAACTTCCCCCACCTCGGCGTCTCCGCCGGGCGCTTCGCCCCGGACGCCTTCGACGGCCTGGCGGCCGGTGAGCCGCCCGGGGAACTGCCGCTGGTGCCGACCGGCCAGATGCTGCCGTCCGCCACCTGCTACGGACTGCTGCTCTCCCTGGACGGGACGGACGTCGGCGACGGGGGCCTGCGCCTCTCGGCGACCGGCCGCTGCTTCCGCAACGAGAACCACTACGACGGTCTGCGCCGCCTCCGGGGCTTCCATATGCGCGAGGTCCTCTACCTCGGCACCAAGGACGGCGCGGTCGACCACCTCGAACGCGGCAGCGCGTTCATCGCCGGGACCGCGGCCCGGCTCGGACTGGAGCTCACCCGGGCCACGGCCGACGACCCCTTCTACGACAAGGGCGGCTCCCGCGCCAGACTGATGGCGCTCGACCCGGTCAAGCACGAGTTCAGCGCCCCCGACGGGACGGCCATCGCCTCCGTCAACCGGCACCGCAACTTCTTCGGCGAGCGCCTCGGCATCCGCGCGGGCTCGCACGGACCCGCGTACAGCGCCTGTGTGGCCTTCGGCGTCGAACGCTGGATCCACGCGATGATCCTGGCCCACGGCACTGCCGGACTCGCCCTGGACCGGCTGCACGCCGCCACCGCCTGAGAGCGCCCCGAGACCCCGACGCCCCGACGGCATACGGCGTACGGCGCCCCGGCCCCGTACGGCCGCCCCGCCGTCCCCCGCACCATCCCCACCGGCTCCGGAACGGCGCCGCCACCGCCCCCGGAACACCCAAGGAGCAGACAGCCCATGGAACGCGTCACCGCCTGGATCCACGAGAAGAACCCCGGCCTCGACGGCCCCGTCGACCGGGACGAGGACCTCATCGAGGCCCGGCTCATCGACTCCATGGACTTCGTGGAGTTCGTCGAACTGCTGGAGGAGATCTCCGGCCGGAACATCGACCTCCAGGAAGTCACCATCGACGACTTCCGCACCCTCGGCCGGGTCGAGCAGCGCTTCCTGACCGCGCCCGAAGCGGCCACCGCGGCCGCCTCCGGATGAGAGCCCGCCCGTGACCGGCGGCCCGGACCGCACCCCCGGCGCCGACCGGCCAGCGGTGGCCGCGGTCGCCACCACCGCGGAGGTCCTCGCCCACCCCGAGCTGCACGAGGAACTCCTCGAACCCTGGGAGCGGCGCAGGCTCGCCCGCATCAGACTGCCCGCCCGCCGCGACGACGTCCTGGCGGCACGGCTACTGCTCCGGCTCTGCACGGCCCGGTACACCGGCTGGTCACCGCGGCAGGCGGCCCCGGCACAGTTCTGCGCCGACTGCGGCCGGTCCGGCCACGGCCGCCCCTATCTGCCCGGCCGGCCCGGGATCGGGGTGAGCCTCAGCCATACCGACGGGCTCGTCGCGGCGGCCGCCGGGCCCGGTGCCGTCGGCATCGACGTGGAACCCGTCGCCCGCCGTCCCGGGCCGGTCGCGATGCTGCGAAGGCTGCTGCCCCCGGCCGAACTGTGCGCCGCCGTCGCCGGACCGGACCCCGGGCCCGAGCTGCTCAGACTCTGGGTACGCAGGGAAGCGCTGCTGAAAGCCGGCCGGGAAGGGCTGCGGCTGCTGGAGTGGACGGACCACGACCGGGGCGCGGTGGTGAGCGTGGCCAGCAGCACACCCGCGATGACCTTCTCCGCCGCGGCACCGTCCTGGGTGACCTCCGCCCGGTGAACCGCCGTTCCCGGCCGCACCGCGGCGGGGGCCGGAACCCCCGGGCCCGCGGTGCCGGTCCCGGCCCGGGAAGCACCGGTACGCTCCACCGCCGCGCGGGGCGGCCGGCCCGGGGCCGTACCGGCGTCGCGCACGGGACGGTCCCGCCGGGCCGCGCACCGGCGGCCCCGGCGGGACGACCGCCGCGCGGGCACGCCGTTCCCGCCGGGGCACGCTCCCCGGCGGCTGCCGCGTCACGACCGCCGGCCGCGGCGCTTTCCGCCGCGCCGTACCCCCGGCCGCTCCGGTGTCACGAACCCCGACCGGGTTGTTTCCCGCCGCGCGGCACCCCCGGCCGCTCCGTTGTCACGACCGCTGCCAGCGGTCGATCTCCCGCACCCGGGCCAGCGCCGCCGCCCGCCGCGAGCCGTCCAGTACCGAGGCCAGCGTCTGCCAGACCATCAGATCGTCCTCGCCCCAGGGGCTGTAGGCCCAGTCGCCGAGCAGTCCGGGATCGGCCCTGGCGACCAGGGCCGCCCGCACCTGGTCGGCGAGCCGCCGCCGCAGCCGTACCACCGCCGGTGCCTGGGAACCCGGCAGCAGCGGGCCGGTGTACGCGGCGACCGCGCCGGTCAGCGACCCCGAGGCCAGCCACCGCGCCACGGCGGCGAAATCGGCGTCGACCCGCGCCGCGAAGCGGTAGGGCCGGGAGCGCAGCAGCTCGCTGCCGAGCAGCCCGCGCAGCCGGGACAGCTCGGCCCGCAGGGTCACCGGCGTCACCGACTCGTCCTCGTACAGCTCCGTCAGCAGCTCCTCACCGCCGATGCCGTCGGGACGGCAGGCCAGCAGTACCGCGATCTCGCTGTGCCGCCGGGTCAGCCGCAGCGTCCGCCCGTCCACGACCAGCCGCGCCTCGTCCTGCCCCAGTGCCGACAGCCGGACCCGTCCGGCGGACGGCGGGGCCAGCAGCGCCAGCTGGTGCTCGGCGGCCCTGGCCACCGCCGAGACGAACGCCAGACTGTGCGGATGCGCCAGCCGGTCGCCGCCCGTGATGTCGATCGCGCCCAGCACCCGCCCGGTGGCCGGATCGCGCACCGGCGCCGCGGCACAGGTCCACGGATGGACCGGCCGGCAGTAGTGCTCCGCCGCGAACACCTGCACCGGCCGGCCGACCGTCAGCGCGGTGCCCGGTGCGTTCGTCCCGGCGGCCGACTCCGCCCAGCGGGCACCCGGTACGAAGTTCATGGCCCGGGCCCGGCGCCGGGTGGCGGGCGGCCCCTCCACCCAGAGCAGCTTCCCGGCCGCGTCGCACACGGCCACCAGATGGTCCCCGTCCCAGGCATAGGCCCCGGTCAACTCCCGTACCAGCGGCATCACCCGGGCCAGCGGATGGCTCTCGCGGTAGGCCACCAGCTCGTCGTCCGCCAGCTCCACCCCCACCGTGGTGTCCGGCCCCACCCGGGCCCGGGCGGAGCGCCGCCACGAGTCCGCGACCACCGGCCGCACTCTCCGCTCGACCCGGCCCGCCGTCAGATACGCGTCGTGCGCCCGGCGCAGTTCCGCGATCCGCGCCGCGGGATCCGCGCCCGGTCGCAGGGCCACCCATACATCGCTCAACTCGGCCTCCCGGTGGACCATCGTGGCCGAGGCGGCCGGGCGCGACAAGAAGCCCCGGGACCCGGGCCCCGGGGCCGGTGGGACCGGGCGGAACCGGGGGGTCAGGCGAGGTTGACGAGACGGAGGTAACGCACCCAGTCCCAGTACGGGCCGGGGTCGGTGTGCGTGGCGCCGGGCACCTGGTGGTGACCGATGATGTGCGCCCGGTCCTTGGGGATGCCGTACCGGTCGCAGACCGCCGCGGTCAGCGCCGCCGACCGCTCGTACAGCGCGTGGGTGAAGTACGCGGGACGGTCCACCCAGCCCTCGTGCTCGATGCCGATGCTGCGGGTGTTGTACGACCAGTTGCCCGCGTGCCAGCCGATGTCCCGCTCCCGGAGGCACTGCGCCAGCCTGCCGTCCGCCGAGCCGACGACATAGTGCGCCGACACCTTCCGGGCCGGGTCCTGGAAGATCCGGACGGTGTCCTCGAAGGTCTCCTGGGCCACATGGATCACCACCCGGTCGATCGCGTAGGCCGCGGGGCGGCTGGACGCCGTGTAGTTCGCGGCGGCGGCGGGCCGCCATACCGCACCGGGCTGGTCGACGGCGGCCGCGGCGGAGGCCGCCCGGGCGGCTCCGGCGGGCAGCAGAAGTCCGGCGGCGGACAGCGCGGCGGCCGAGCGGAGGAGTTCACGACGGTCCATCAGCTCTCCTGTGGGCGGAAGCGGGTGGCCTCCTGCGGCGCACGGCCGGGGCCCCCACGAGGATCTCGCGCCAGGGGCCGTTCCGCGCGGATCTCGCCACCTTCGGGTGTCGTCCGTCACGAACTCGGCCGAACGGCCCGCTCACCCGGCGGGCCGATGAGCGCACCGGTCCTGGTCCCGGGCCGGTCCGGCGGGAGGCACGGAGCCGGTCCCGGCCGGTCCGGCCCGAGCGGATCCACGGTACGTCCGGCCGGGCGGCGGCGGAAGACGGACGACGGGCCTTGTCCGGACAGTTCCCCGCGGCGCGCTACGGGTGCGACGCCCGGGGCCTGCGTGGTCCCGGCCGGGCCGGTGCGGCGGCGCACCGACGAGGAGACCGGGCTCCTGTCCGCCGTCGCACGGGCGTACGTCCGGGGAGCGCAC